>DASUZG010000092.1:0-6253 GCA_036376995.1 Azonexus sp.
AAAACGCCGGCGGCCGACAGCGCGGGCCGGCCGCCTGGCGCCTCCACCCGGCTCAGGCCAGCAGGTCGTCGACGCCGGCCAGTGCCCGGTCGCCGGCCTGTACCGTTTCGGCATAAGCGCGGGCCTGCGGCAGCAACTGGTCGGCATAGAAGCCGGCCGTGGCGATCTTGCGCCGGTAGAAGCCCTGGTCGCCGTCGCCGGCATCGAGATGGCCGGCCGCGGCCAGCGCCGCCTTGCCCATGAGCCAGCCGCCGCAGACGGTGACCGCCAGGTTCAGGTAGGGCACGGCGGCGGTCAGCACCGCGGAGTAGCCCGACTGGGCGCTGGCGGCCAGCCATTCGGTAGCTTCGCCCCAGGCCTTCAGGGCGCTGCCCAGGCGCCGCGCAATGGCCTGCAGTTCCGGGCGCGGCGAGGCGGCCAGTGCCTGCGCGGTGGCCTGGATTTCGCTGAACACCACCTTGGCCGTGGCGCCGCCGTCGCGCATCAGTTTGCGGAACAGCAGGTCGTTGGCCTGGATGCCGGTGGTGCCCTCGTAGATGGTGGTGATGCGCGAATCGCGCCAGTGCTGGGCGGCGCCGGTTTCCTCGATGAAGCCCATGCCGCCGTGGATCTGGATGCCGAGCGAGGTGACGTCGATGCCCATCTCAGTGCCGCCGCCCTTGACGATGGGAATCAGGAATTCGGCGAGATACAGCTGGCGTTTTCGCTCGGCCGGGTCGGTCGCGCCGTGTGCCCGGTCGAGCAGGCCGGCGGTGTAGTAGGTCAGCGCCCGGCAGGCTTCGATGCGCGCCTTCATGAGCATCAGCATGCGCCGGATGTCGGGATGCTTGTCGATGCTGACCAGCGCTTCGCCGGTGACCGCATCGCGCCCCTGCTTGCGTTCGCGGGCATAGGCCAGCGCCTGCTGGTAGGCCCGCTCGCCCAGCGCAATGCCCTGCAGGCCGACGCCCAGGCGCGCCTCGTTCATCATGATGAACATGTATTCGAGGCCGCGGTTCGGCTCGCCGAGCAGGTAGCCGACGGCGCCGCCGCCGAAGTTGCCGTTGTCGCCGTAGGCCATCACGCAGGTCGGGCTCGCGTGGATGCCGAGCTTGTGTTCGAGCGACACGCAGTAGGCGTCGTTGCGCGCACCCAGCGAGCCGTCGGCATTGACCAGGAATTTCGGCACCAGGAACATCGAGATGCCCTTCACCCCGGCCGGGGCGTCCGGCAGGCGGGCCAGCACCAGATGCACGATGTTCTCGGTCAAGTCGTGGTCGCCGTAGGTGATGAAAATCTTCTGGCCGAACACGCGGTAGCTGCCGTCGGCCTGCGGCTCAGCACGCGAGCGGATCAGCGCGAGGTCGGAGCCGGCCTGCGGCTCGGTCAGGTTCATGGTCCCGGTCCACTGGCCGGTGATCATCTTCTCCAGATAGATCGCCTTCAGCTCGTCGCTGGCGCAGGTCAGCAGCGCCTCCACCGCGCCGGTGGTGAGCAAGGGGCCGAGCGAGAACGACAGGTTGGCCGAGCAGACCATTTCCTTGACTGCGACGGCCAGCGCATCCGGCAGCCCCTGGCCGCCGAATTCGGCGGGTGAGGCGATGCCGTTCCAGCCGGCTTCGCAGAACTGCCGGTAGGCCTCCTGCCAGCCGTCCGGGGTGACCACGCCGTCGGCCGTCAGCCGGCAGCCCTGGCGGTCGCCGACGCGGTTCAGCGGCGCCAGCACTTCGCCGGTGAATCTGGCCGCCTCGTCGAGGATGGCATCGGCCATGTCCGGCGTCGCCTCCTCGTAGCCCGGCAGGCGGGCAATCTCGCCGAGGCCGGCGATGTCGTCCATGACGAAGCGCATGTCCTGGACCGGCGCGCGATAGTCGCTCATGTTGCTGTCTCCTTGTCTTGTTGGTTGTGAGTTTTGGTTGTCGAAGCTAATAGCCGGCGGCCGACAGGCGCTGGCGCGCCACGCGGTATTCGTCTTTGAGTTGGCCGATCAATTCGCTCGTCGGCAGCACCTCGTCGATGTGGCCGACGCCCTGCCCCGCCCCCCAGATGTCCTTCCAGGCCTTGGCGTCGCGGGCACTGCCGAAGCTCATGGCGCTCTTGTCCTTGACCGGCAGGTCGTCCGGATCGAGGCCGGCGGCGACGATGCTCTTCTTCAGGTAGTTGCCGTGCACGCCAGTGAAATACGGCGTATAGACGACGTCGGCGGCGGCCGATTCGAGGATGGCCTGCTTGTAGCCGTCGGCGGCATGGGCTTCATGGGTGGCGATGAAGCGCGTGCCGATGTAGGCGAAATCGGCGCCCATGGCCTGGGCGGCGAGGATGGCGCTGCCGCTGGCAATGGCGCCGGAGAGCGCGATCGGCCCGTCGTAGAACTTGCGGATTTCGCCGACCAGGGCGAACGGGCTCAAGGTGCCGGCATGCCCGCCGGCCCCGGCGCAGACCAGGATCAGGCCATCGACGCCGGCTTCCAGCGCCTTCTCGGCATGGCGCACGCTGATCACGTCGTGGAACACCTGGCCGCCGTAGGCATGCACGCGCGGCACGATCTCGTTGGGCGCGCGCAGGCTGGTGATGATCAGCGGCACTTCATGCTTCACGCACAGGTCGAGGTCGTGGTCGAGGCGCTCGTTGGATTGATGGATGATCTGGTTCACCGCGAACGGCGCGGCCGTGGGATCGGCCGCCAGTTCGGCCTTGATGCACGTCAGCCAGTCGTCGAGCAACTCCTTCGGCCGGGCGTTCAAGGCCGGGAAGGAGCCGATCAGCCCGCCCTTGCACTGGGCGATGACCAGATCAGGGTTGGAAACGATGAACATCGGCGCGCAGATCACCGGCAGCGCGAGGTTCTTGTTCAGACTTGCGGGAATGGCCATCAGCCTTGCTCCTTGAGAGCGCGACGCAGGATCTTGCCGACGTTGGTGCGCGGCAGGTCGTCGCGGAATTCGACATGTTTGGGAATCTTGTAGCCGGTCAGCAGACCGCGGCAGTGCTCGATCAGCGTCTTTTCGCTGACCGTCGGGTCCTTGCGCACGACGAAGATCTTCACCGCCTCGCCGGAATGCTCGTCGGGCACGCCGATGGCCGCCACGTCGCGCACGCCGGGATGCATGGCGACCGCCTCCTCGACCTCGTTCGGATAGACGTTGAAGCCGGAGACCAGGATCATGTCCTTCTTGCGGTCGACCAGGAAAACGTAGCCCTGCGGGTCGACGTAACCCATGTCGCCGGTGCGCAGGAAACCGTCCGAATGGAAGACGTTTTCCGTCTCCTCCGGGCGCTGCCAGTAGCCTTTCATCACCTGCGGGCCGCGGATGCAGATTTCACCGATCTGGGTCGGCGGCACCTCGTTGCCGTAGTCGTCGCGGATCGACACTTCGGTGGACGAAATCGGCAGGCCGATGGCGCCGTTGAACTGCTTCATGTCGAGCGGGTTGATGGTCGCCGCCGGCGAGGTCTCGGTCAGGCCGTAGGCCTGCAGCAGCGGGTTGCCGGTGACCTGCTTCCAGTGCTCGGCGACCGGCGCCTGTACGGCCATGCCGCCACCCAGCGTGACGTTCATAGTCGAGAAATCGAGCTTGGCGAAATCCGGGTTGTTGAGCAGCGCGTTGAACAGCGTGTTCACGCCGGTGACCACGGTCACCGGGTATTTCGACCATTCCTTGACGAAGCCCGGAATGTCGCGCGGATTGGCGATCAGCAGGTTGCGCGCGCCGATCATCAGGAAGGTCAGGCAGTTCGCCGTCAGCGCGAAGATGTGGTACAGCGGCAGCGCGGTGATGATGAATTCCTGGCCTTCATGCACCACCGGCCGGATCCAGGCATGCGCCTGCATCACGTTGGCGGCGATGTTGCCGTGCGTCAGCATCGCCCCCTTGGAGACGCCGGTGGTGCCGCCGGTGTATTGCAGAAAGGCGATGTCGTCGTGGTCAAGCGGCACTTCCTGCCAGCCGTGGCGGCGGCCGGCGGCCAGCGCCGCCTTGAAGTTGATGGCCGTCGGCAGCTTCCAGGCCGGCACCAGCTTCTTGACGTGGCGGACGACGAAATTGACGATCGTGCCTTTCAATGCCCCGAGCAGTTCGCCCATCGGCGTCACCACCACATGCTTGATCGCCGTGTGGGCGATGATCTGCTCCAGCGTGTGGGCGAAGTTCTCGACGATGACGATGGCCACGGCGCCGGAATCCTTCAACTGGTGCTCCAGTTCGCGCGGCGTGTACAGCGGGTTGCAATTGACCACCACGCAACCGGCGCGCAGCGTGCCGAAGAGCGCCACCGGATACTGCAGCAGGTTCGGCATCATCAGCGCCACACGGTCGCCCTTCTTCAGCCCGAGCGACTGCAGCCAGCCGGCGAAGGCATGGCTTTCCGCGTCGAGCTGCCGGTAGGTCATCTCCTTGTCCATGCTGATGTAGGCCACCTGGTCGGCATAGGTGGTGCAGGCCTGGTCGAACAGCGCGAACAGCGACGGCACGTGGTCGATGCTGATTTCCGCCGGCACGCCGGGGGGGTAGCTCTTGAGCCAGATCTTGTCCATTGTTGTCTCTCCTCTCCTTGGTTCCGCTAGCTGCCGAGCAGCGCCTTCTTCAAGGCGGCGTCGGCCGGCTTGTCGCCCAGCCAGACCCTGAGCAGGGCGCGCCCGAAGCCCGCCCCGGCCACCTTGCTGCGGCTCTCGCCGTTGAGGCTGACGGCGGTGCCGTCGGTAGTGAAGTCGATGGCTATGCTATCGCCTTCGCGGGCCTGGCCGATGCCTTTCATGATCGCCGCCAGTTGCCCGGCCTGCGGGGCGAACTCGGCGAGTTCGGCCGGGGTGAGGTTGTTGCGCAGGCCGTCGTCGAGCGAGCCGTGCAGGGTGTCGGCATCCAGATCGCGCAGCAGGCGCATCACCAGGCGGCGCGGCGCCGGGCTGTCGTAGACGGCCGCCGGCGTCGTCGCCTTGTGGCCGACGTAGAGCGCGCCGACATACACCTTGATGAACAGCTTGCTGCGCAGGCCGGCACCGTTGAGCACCAGCTCGCTGCCGCCGACCTTGAGCCGGTCGTCGAGCCGGACGCCGGCCACTTCCGCCGCCTGCAGCCCGGGCACCACCAGCAGCGCGGCGAGCAGGGCTGCGCGGCGCACGCTTGTCGATGTGATCATTTGTCTCCTCCACCGCTCTTCTGTCGGTAGTAATTTTTTTCGGCGATATACACCGTCCGTTCCACGACGGCGTGGACGATGCCTTGTCGGTCCTTCAATTCGACCAGATAGGTCCGCTCAAGCTCCGGGCTGTCGCGCAGCGCCGCCCGGATGCCCTCGATCTCCTCGCCGCTCAACACGAAATCGGCGTACAGCGTCGAATAGCCGGGCTTGCGGTAGCGGATGCTGGCGGCCTTGTCCCAGACGATGAAACCGTCGCCCAGCGCCGCCATCAGCATCATCGGATGCGCCCCGTCGGTGATCGCGAACAGCGAGCCGCCATAGAGCGAGCCGACGATGTTCTTCGTCTTCCAGGTCAGCGGCAGGCGGATGCGGATATGACGCAGGTCCTGCGCCACATGCACCACCCGCCCGCCAGTGCCGCGAAAGGCCGGATGGAAGTTGAAGCCCATCCGCACCATGCGCGCCCGCCAGGACGGCGACAGCTTCGCGAGCCAGGCGGGTTTCATCGCAACTGCCGGCTCACAGGCGTTCGATAACGCCGGCAGCGCCCATGCCCGTCCCGATGCACATGGTCACCATGCCGTAGCGGCCGCCGGTGCGCTTCAAGCCGTGCGCGACGGTGGCGATGCGGATGGCGCCGGTGGCCCCGAGCGGATGGCCAAGCGCGATGGCGCCACCGAGCGGATTGACCTTGGCCGGATCCAGCTTCAGTTCCTGCAGCACGGCCAGCGACTGGGCGGCAAACGCTTCATTGAGCTCGATCCAGTCAAGATCATCCTGCTTGATGCCGACCTGGGCCAGCACCTTGGGGATGGCGGCAACCGGGCCGATGCCCATGATTTCCGGCGCGACACCGCCGACCGCGTACCCGGCGAAGCGGGCAAGCGGGGTCAGGTTGTGCTCCTTCAGCACCTTTTCCGAGACCAGCATGACCGCCCCGGCGCCGTCCGACATCTGCGACGAGTTGCCGGCCGTGACCGAGCCGCGGGCATGGAACACCGGTTTGAGCTTGCCGAGCTTATCGAGCGAGGCATCGGTGCGCGGGCCTTCGTCGGTGTCGACGGTGCGTTCGCGGATGCGGATTTCGCCGGAAGCGAGATCGGGCAGGCTTTCGCGGATCGCGTAGGGCGTCGTC
>DASUZG010000093.1:0-5843 GCA_036376995.1 Azonexus sp.
CCGCTCGTCTGCGCCGCCTTCAACGCCGACTTCGACGGTGACCAGATGGCCGTCCACGTGCCGCTGTCGCTAGAAGCCCAGATGGAAGCCCGCACCCTGATGCTGGCCTCGAACAACGTGCTGTCGCCGGCCAACGGCCAGCCGATCATCGTGCCGTCGCAGGACATCGTGTTGGGTCTCTACTACGCCACCCGCGAGAAGATCAACGGCAAGGGCGAGGGCATGTACTTCGCCGACATCGCCGAGATCGAGCGTGCCCTGGCCGCCAAGGAGCTCGACATCCAGACCCGCATCTCGGTGCGTCTGAAGCAGTACGAGCCGGGCGCCGCCGACGACGAATGGATCGAGAAGACCGTCCGCGTCGAAACCACTGCCGGCCGCGCGCTGCTCTCGAAGATCCTGCCGAAGGGCCTGCCGTTCAAGGTCATCGACCGGGCGCTGAAGAAGAAGGAAATCTCCAAGCTGATCGACGAATCCTTCCGCCGCTGCGGCCTCAAGGAAACCGTCGTCTTCGCCGACAAGCTGATGCAGAACGGCTATGCGCTGGCCACCCGTGCCGGTATCTCGTTCTGTTCCGACGACATGCGCGTGCCGGCCAAGAAGTACGAGATCATTTCCGCCGCCGAAGCCGAAGTGAAGGAAATCGAGACCCAGTACACCAACGGTCTGGTTACCCAGGGCGAGCGCTACAACAAGGTCGTCGATATCTGGGGTCGCACCGGCGACCAGGTGGCTAAGGTCATGATGGACGAACTCGGCCACGAGGACACCATCGACCGCCACGGCAAGAAGGTCAAGCAGGAGTCGTTCAACTCCATCTACATGATGGCCGACTCCGGCGCCCGCGGCTCCGCCGCCCAGATCCGCCAGCTGGCCGGCATGCGCGGCCTGATGGCCAAGCCGGACGGCTCGATTATCGAGACGCCGATCACCACCAACTTCCGTGAAGGCCTGAACGTTCTCCAGTACTTCATCTCGACCCACGGCGCCCGTAAGGGTCTGGCCGACACCGCGCTGAAGACCGCCAACTCCGGTTACCTGACTCGTCGTCTGGTCGACGTGACCCAGGATCTGGTGATCACCGAGGACGACTGCGGCACGCCGAACGGCTTCGTGGTCAAGGCCCTGGTCGAAGGCGGCGAAGTCATCGAGCCGCTGCGCGAACGGATTCTCGGCCGCGTCACGGTCGACGACCTGATCGATCCGGAAACCCAGGAAACCGTGATCTTCGGCGGCACCATGCTCGACGAAGACCTGGTCGACCTGATCGACAAGCTCGGCATCGACGAAGTCAAGGTCCGCACCCCGCTGACCTGCGACACCCGTTACGGCCTGTGCGCCAAGTGCTACGGCCGCGATCTCGGCCGCGGCACGCTGGTCAATGCCGGCGAATCGGTCGGCGTCATCGCCGCCCAGTCGATCGGCGAACCGGGCACGCAGCTGACCATGCGTACCTTCCACGTCGGTGGTGCCGCTTCCCGTGCTGCTGTCGCCTCGCAGGTCGAAGCCAAGTCGGCCGGTACCGTCCGTTACACCTCGAACATGCGCTATGTCACCAGCGCCAAGGGCGAGAAGGTGGTCATTTCCCGTTCCGGCGAAGTGCTGATCACCGACGACCATGGCCGCGAGCGCGAGCGCCACAAGGTGCCGTACGGCGCCACGCTGGCCGCTGACGAAGGCAAGGCCGTCAAGGCCGGCGCCAAGCTGGCCACGTGGGATCCGCACACCCGGCCGATCGTCACCGAGTACGCCGGTACCGTGAAGTTCGAGAACGTCGAGGAAGGCGTCACCGTCGCCAAGCAGGTCGACGACGTGACCGGCCTGTCCACCCTCGTCGTGATCGACCACAAGCGCGGCGGCAAGGCGGCGACCAAGGGCCTGCGTCCGGTCGTCAAGCTGCTCGACGACGCCGGCCAGGAAGTCAAGATTCACGGCAGCGATCACTCCGTCTCCATCGCCTTCCAGGTCGGCTCGATCATCTCGGTGGTCGATGGCCAGCAGGTCGGCGTCGGCGACGTGCTCGCCCGGATGCCGCAGGAATCGGCCAAGACCCGCGACATTACGGGTGGTCTGCCGCGCGTTGCCGAGCTGTTCGAAGCCCGTACGCCGAAGGATGCGTCGGTGCTGGCCGAATTCACCGGCACCATTTCCTTCGGCAAGGACACCAAGGGCAAGCAGCGTCTGATCATCACCGATCTCGACGGCACCGCCCACGAGTACCTGATCCCGAAGGACAAGCACGTGCTGGTGCACGACGGCCAGGTGGTCAACAAGGGCGAGAAGATCGTCGAAGGCCTGCCCGATCCGCACGACATCCTGCGTCTGCAGGGCGTCGAGGCGCTGGCCCGCTACATCACCGACGAAGTCCAGGACGTTTACCGTCTGCAGGGCGTGAAGATCAACGACAAGCACATTGAAGTGATCGTCCGCCAGATGCTGCGCCGTGTGACCATCGTCGAACCGGGTGACACCAAGTTCATCAAGTCCGAACAGGTGGAGCGTGCCGAACTGCTCGCCGAGAACGATCGCGTGATCGCCGACGGCAAGCTGCCGGCGACCTTCGAGCACATGCTGCTGGGTATCACCAAGGCCTCGCTGTCGACCGACTCCTTCATCTCCGCGGCGTCCTTCCAGGAAACCACCCGCGTGCTGACCGAGGCGGCGATCATGGGCAAGCGCGACGAACTGCGTGGCCTGAAGGAAAACGTTATCGTCGGTCGTCTGATCCCGGCCGGTACCGGTCTCGCCTACCACCGCAGCCGCAAGGCCCAGGCGGCGGGCGAGGACCTGGCTGCCGACCGTGCGCTCGAGCCGGCGGTGGCGGAGAATGCCACCCAGGAAGTCGATCAGGGTCTGTAAGCTGTTTTGCAACCCCCGTGTCTCGTTGACATGGGGGTTGATCAACCATAGAATCTATGGTCTTTGTCGGCGGAGGCTAATCATTGTCTCCGCTTTGGATAACAAAATTGCCGTCGTGCCCCGTCTGTTGGGGCCGGGTCGTTGAAGGAAGTTCGATATGCCGACTATCAACCAGCTCGTGCGCAAGCCGCGCGTTGCCGAGGTCACCAAGAGCAAGGTGCCTGCTCTGGAAAAGTGCCCGCAGAAGCGTGGCGTCTGCACCCGCGTTTACACCACCACCCCGAAGAAGCCGAACTCCGCGCTGCGTAAGGTTTGCAAGGTTCGCCTGACGAACGGCTTCGAAGTCATTTCCTACATCGGCGGTGAGGGCCACAACCTGCAGGAACACTCCGTGGTCCTGATTCGTGGTGGTCGTGTCAAGGACTTGCCCGGTGTGCGTTACCACACCGTGCGCGGCTCCCTGGATACCCAGGGCGTCAAGGATCGTAAGCAGTCCCGTTCCAAGTACGGGGCCAAGCGTCCGAAGGCTGCCTGATCCCTCAGGCGGCTTGAGTAAGTGGCCGTCCCTTTGGGCGGTCGGGAGAGGCCGGGAGGGCGTAGCCCTAGCCCGGCTTTTCAACTGAATCGTGTTTAATAGAGGTCAATATGCCCCGTCGTCGTGAAGTACCCAAGCGCGACATTCTGCCGGATCCGAAGTTCGGCAATGTCGAAGTCTCCAAGTTCATCAACGCCATCATGCAAAGCGGCAAGAAGTCGGTCGCCGAGCGCATCGTGTACGGCGCCTTCAGCATCATCTCCAGCAAGTCCGGCAAGGATCCGCTGGAAGTGTTCAGCGCCGCCATGGGCAACGTCCGCCCGATGGTCGAAGTGAAGTCCCGCCGCGTCGGCGGTGCCAACTACCAGGTGCCGGTCGAAGTCCGTCCGGCCCGTCGCGCCGCCCTGGCCATGCGCTGGCTGCGCGAATCCGCCCGCAAGCGTTCGGAAAAGTCCATGGGTCAGCGCCTCGCTGCCGAAATGCTGGAAGCTGCCGAAAATCGCGGCGGTGCCGTCAAGAAGCGTGACGAAGTGCATCGCATGGCCGAAGCCAACAAGGCTTTCGCTCACTTCCGCTTCTAATTTACCGAGGGCCTAAACGTGGCACGTAAGACTCCCATCGAGCGCTACCGTAATATCGGTATCAGCGCTCACATCGACGCCGGCAAGACGACGACGACCGAACGCATCCTGTACTACACCGGTGTGAACCACAAGATCGGTGAAGTGCACGACGGTGCCGCCACCATGGACTGGATGGAGCAGGAACAGGAGCGTGGCATCACCATCACCTCCGCTGCGACGACCTGTTTCTGGAAGGGTATGGACAACTCCTTCCCGGAGCACCGCTTTAACATTATCGACACCCCGGGACACGTCGACTTCACCATCGAAGTCGAGCGCTCGATGCGCGTCCTGGACGGTGCCTGCATGGTTTACTGCGCTGTCGGCGGCGTTCAGCCGCAGTCGGAAACCGTTTGGCGTCAGGCCACCAAGTACAAGGTGCCCCGTCTGGCCTTCGTGAACAAGATGGACCGCTCCGGCGCCAACTTCTTCAAGGTCGTCGACCAGATGCGCACCCGCCTGAAGGCCAATCCGGTGCCCATCGTGATCCCCATCGGTGCCGAAGATACCTTTTCCGGCGTCGTCGATCTGCTGAAGATGAAGGCGATCATTTGGGACGAAGCGTCCCAGGGTATGAAGTTCGATTACCGCGATATCCCGGCCGAACTGGTCGAGACCGCCCAGACCTGGCGCGAGCAGATGATCGAGGCGGCTGCTGAAGCCTCCGAAGATTTGATGAACGAGTACCTGGAAAACGGCGAGCTGTCCGAAGCCAAGATCAAGGAAGGCCTGCGTCTGCGCACCCTGGCGTGCGAAATCCAGCCGATGCTGTGCGGTACCGCGTTCAAGAACAAGGGCGTGCAGCGCATGCTGGATGCCGTCATCGAACTGCTGCCGTCGCCGGTCGACATTCCGCCGGTGTCCGGCGTCGATGAGCGCGAGCAGCCGGCTTCCCGCAAGGCTGACGACGCCGAGAAGTTCTCGGCGCTGGCCTTCAAGCTGATGACCGACCCGTTCGTCGGCCAGCTGACCTTCATCCGTGTCTACTCCGGCGTGCTGAATTCCGGCGCCACGGTGTACAACTCGGTCAAGGGCAAGAAGGAGCGCATCGGTCGTATCCTGCAGATGCACGCCAACAACCGCGAAGAAATCAAGGAAGTTCTGGCGGGCGACATCGCTGCTTGCGTCGGTCTGAAGGAAGTCACCACCGGTGAAACCCTGTGCGACCCGGATGCGCCGATCATCCTCGAGCGCATGGTCTTCCCGGATCCGGTGATTCACGTCGCCGTCGAACCGAAGACCAAGGCCGACCAGGAAAAGATGGGTATCGCGCTGGGCCGTCTGGCTGCCGAAGATCCGTCCTTCCGCGTTCGTACCGACGAAGAATCCGGTCAGACCATCATCTCCGGCATGGGCGAACTGCACCTCGACATCATCGTCGATCGCATGCGTCGCGAATTCAACGTCGAAGCTGCCGTTGGCGCCCCGCAAGTGGCCTACCGCGAATGCATCAAGAAGGCCGTCGAGCAGGAAGGCAAGTTCGTCAAGCAGTCCGGCGGTCGCGGCCAGTTCGGTCACGTCTGGCTCAAGATCGAGCCGAACGAAGCCGGCAAGGGCTACGAGTTCGTCGACGCCATCAAGGGCGGTGTCGTGCCGCGTGAATTCATCCCGGCGGTCGACAAGGGTCTGCAGGATGCGATCACCAGCGGCGTGCTGGCCGGCTTCCCGGTCGTCGATGTCAAGTTCACGCTGTTCGATGGTTCCTACCACGACGTTGACTCCAACGAAAACGCGTTCCGCATGGCGGCTTCGATGGCTTTCAAGGAAGGCATGAAGAAGGCCAACCCGACGCTGCTCGAGCCGATGATGGCGGTCGAAGTCGAAAC
>DASUZG010000094.1:0-2297 GCA_036376995.1 Azonexus sp.
GCCGCCAGGGCATTCAGCACGTTGTGCATGCCCGGGGTGTTGAGCGTGATCGCCAGGCGGCTGGTCGTGCCATTGACGCGCACGCAGTCGAAACGCATCTGGCCGCCGTCGGCGACGATGTTCTCGGCGTAGAAGTTGCAGCCCGGGGTCAGGCCGTAGGTGACGATCTGCTTGCTGACCTGCGGCATGATCGCGCGCACGTTCGGATCGTCGGCGCAGAGCACGGCGACGCCGTAGAACGGCAAACGGTTGAGGAAATCGACGAAGGCGCCCTTGAGGCGCTCGAAGTCGTGGCCGTAGGTCTCCATGTGGTCGGCGTCGATGTTGGTGACCACCGAGACCACCGGCGACAGGAACAGGAAGGACGCATCCGACTCGTCGGCCTCAGCCACCAGGAAATCGCCGCCGCCGAGGCGGGCGTTGGCGCCGGCGGCGTTTAGCCGGCCGCCGATGACGAAGGTCGGATCGATGCCGCCTTCAGCCAGGATGCTGGTGACCAGGCTGGTGGTGGTCGTCTTGCCGTGGGTGCCGGCGATGGCGATGCCGTGCTTAAGGCGCATCAGCTCGGCCAGCATCTGGGCGCGCGGCACCACCGGGATCTTTTTCGCGCGGGCGGCGACGACTTCCGGGTTGTCCTCCTTGACTGCCGTCGACACGACGACGGCATCGGCGCCGGCGATGTTGCCGGCGGCATGGCCGATGCAGACCTTGACCCCCTCGCCTTCCAGGCGGCGGGTGGTGGCGCTGGCCGCCAGGTCGGAGCCGCTGACGGTGTAGTCGAGGTGCACCAGCACTTCGGCGATGCCGCTCATGCCGGAACCGCCGACACCGACGAAATGGATGTGTTTGACCTTGTGTTTCATGGCCGGTCTCCGGGTTGCGCGTTCATGTTCATTTGGCCGCCTCGGCGCAGACGTTCGCCACTTCCGCGGCGGCCTCGGGGCGGGCCAGGCTGCGTGCCTGGGCGGCCATTTCCAGCAGCTGGCCGCGGCTGTAGTTGCGGATCAGCGCGATGCTGTCGGCGTTCAGTTCGTCCTGCGGCAGCAGGAAGGCGCCGCCGGCATGGACCAGGAAGCGGGCGTTGCCGGTCTGGTGGTCGTCCACCGCATGCGGGAAGGGCACCAGGATGCTGGCCACGCCGGCTGCCGCCAGCTCGGCGATGGTCAGCGCGCCGGCGCGGCAGATCACCAGGTCGGCCCACTCGTAGGCGCCGGCCATATCCTCGATGAAGGGCACGCAGTGGGCCTGGACGCCGACCGCGGCGTAATTGGCCTTCAATTCCTCGATCAGCTTCTCGCCGGCCTGGTGCACGATCTGCGGCTGGTCGGCCGCCGGCAGCTGGGCCATGGCCTGCGGCACGGCGTCGTTCAGGGCCTTGGCGCCGAGACTGCCGCCGATGACCAGCAGGCGCAGGGCGCCGCTGCGCCCGGCGAAACGCTCGGCCGGCGGCGCCAGCGCGGCGATCTCGTCGCGCACCGGGTTGCCCAGCCACTGGCCCTTGGCCAGCACGTCCGGGAAACCGGTGACGATGCGGTCGGCGACGCCGGCCAGCACCCGGTTGGCCAGCCCGGCCACGGAATTCTGTTCGTGCAGCACCAGCGGCACGCCGAGCAGCGCCGCCATCATGCCGCCGGGGAAGGTGATGTAGCCGCCCATGCCGAGCACGACGTTGGGGCGCACCTGGCGCAGCGCCTTCAGCGCCTGCCAGAAGCCGCGCAGCAGGTTGAGCGGCAGCAAGAGCTTGCGCAGCAGGCCCTTGCCGCGCAGCGCCGAGAACTGGACCCAGACCATCTCGAAACCGTGCTGCGGCACCAGGCGGGCTTCCATGCCGTCCGGATTGCCGAGCCAGACCACGCGCCAGCCGGCGGCGCGCATCTTGTGGGCGACGGTCAGCGCCGGGAAGATATGGCCGCCGGTACCGCCGGCCATGACGAGGATCGTCTTGCTCATAGTTTCCCTCCGCGCATCAACTGGCGATTTTCCCAATCCACCCGCAGGAGAATGGCCAGGGCCACGCAGTTGGCGAAGATGCCCGAGCCGCCGAAGCTCATCAGCGGCAGGGTCAGGCCCTTGGTCGGCAAGAGGCCCATGTTCACACCCATGTTGATGAAGGACTGGACGCCCAGCCAGATGCCGATGCCCATCGCCACCAGCGCCGGATAGAGGCGCTCCAGCTGGACGCACTGGCGGCCGATGGCGAAGGCGCGCCAGACGAGCACGGCGAACAGCGCGACCACGGTCAGCACGCCGATGAAGCCGAGTTCCTCGGCGATCACCGCGAGCAGGAAGTCGGTATG
>DASUZG010000095.1:0-3962 GCA_036376995.1 Azonexus sp.
AATGGCACCGGTGCCCAAGTCGCGCACTGGCGGCAAGGAAGCCAATGGCTGAAGCGGGCGAAACGGCTGACATCCAGGCCCGCCTCGACGCCCTGCGCGCCAGCGGCGCCGCCGAACGCGAGCCCATCCGCTTCGCCTATCTCGAAGCCCTGGCCCGCCGCGCGGCGACACAAGCCGAGCCGGTCCGCCGGTCGCTCCACGCCAAGATCAGTGCCGCCGCCCGCGAACTCGCCAGTTGCCTGGCCCCGGTACCGCCCGAAAGCCCGCCGACCAGCAGCGCCAGCCCGCTCGCCGACCTGCTCGCCTACATCGGCCAGCACGTCCAGACGCAGCAAGACACTCCGCAACTGGCCAACGCGGCTGCCATGCCGCAGGGCGACTCGCGGCCAGCAGCGCGAGACTCCTCGGCAGGCCGCAGCCGGCAAAGCCCGGAACTCAAGTCGGTCGCCTACTTCCGCGACGAGTGGTCCAAGCTCAGTGCCGAGCAGCAACTCACGCAAACCCTCGCCCAGGCCCCGGAAAACGCCGGCCCGATGAATTCCCAGCACCTCGTGCTGCGCAGCCTGCAAGTGATGCGCGACATCGCGCCGGACTACCTGCACGGATTCATGTCCTACATCGACGCGCTGATCTGGCTGGAGCACGCGGCCCCGGCCAGGCCGGCAACGGCGCGCGCAGCGGGGAGCGAGGGCGCGCCCACGAAGCGAGCGGCCAAGAGTAGCCTGAAGAACCGCTAATCAACCCCAGCCAGGACCCGCGCGTGAGCTTCTTCCCGACCGTCGTCAAATTCCTTGCCCTGCCCCTGGCGCCGGCCAGTTACCGCAACGACCTGCGGCGAACGCTGCTGGCGCTGGGCGCCGATGTGTTCCTGGCGGTGTTCGTGCTGGTCGGCGCCATGCTCGCCACCACCCTGCCCAACCTGCCGGCCTTCGATGCCGTGACCGACTATCGCCCGAAGATCCCCTTGCGGATCTACACCGCCGATGGCGCGCTGCTCGGGGAATTCGGCGAGGAACGCCGGGACTTCACGCCGATCAAGGAGATTCCCCCGGTCTTGAAGGATGCGCTGCTGGCGATCGAGGATGCGCGCTTCTACGAGCACAGCGGCGTCGATTACCGCGGGGTCCTGCGGGCGGTGGCGGCCGGCCTGACCGGCGGCATGCGCCAGGGGGCGTCGACGATCACGATGCAGGTGGCGCGCAACTTCTTCCTCACGCAGGAAAAAACCCTGAAGCGCAAATTGACCGAAGTGGTGCTCGCCTACCGCATCGAGTCGGCCTTGAGCAAGGACCAGATCCTCGAGCTGTACATGAACCAGATCTACCTCGGCCAGCGCACCTACGGCTTTGCCAGCGCCGCCCGCACCTATTTCCGGAAGCGCCTCCCGGAGCTGACGCTGGCCGAAGCCGCCATGCTCGCCGGCCTGCCGCAAAACCCGGCCAAGCATAATCCGGCGGTCAGTCCGGGGCGGGCCAAGGCCCGCCAGGAACTGGTCCTGAAGCGGATGCTGAATCTGGGCAAGATCACCCAGGCGCAGTTTGCCGAAGCCGTCGCCCAGCCGCTCAAGATCGGCCACAGCCTGCAGTTCGAGGCCCGTGCCGACCATGTCGCCGAACTGGTGCGCCAGGAGGTCTATGCGCGCTACAAGGGCGACGCCTATACCCAGGGCTTCAATGTCTATACCACGCTCAGCAAGGCCGAGCAGAACGCGGCCTACGACTCGGTCCGGCGCAATGTGCTGGCCTACGATCAGCGCCACGGCTACCGCGGGCCGGAAGGGTTTGTCGAGCTGCCAGCCAATGCGGACGAGCGCGAGGAGGCCATCGACCAGATCCTGGCCAGGCATCCCGGCAGCGACAACCTGATCGCGGCCGTCGTCACCGAAGTCTCCGCCAAGCGCGTGCGCGCCGAACCGGCCACCGGCGACACGCTGGAGATCACTGGCGACGGGCTGCGCTTCGCCGCCCGTGCCCTACAGCCGAACGCCAAACTGAACCTCAAGATTCGCGTCGGTTCGGTGATCCGCGTCAGCCAGGACGGCAAGGGCCGCTGGTCGATCGCCCAGATGCCGGAAGTCGATGCCGCGTTCGTCGCCCTGAATGCCGAGGATGGCTCCTACCGGGCGATGGTCGGCGGCTTCGATTTTGCCCGCAGTCAGTTCAACCATGTCACCAGCGCCTGGCGCCAGCCGGGATCGACCATCAAGCCCTTCGTCTATTCGGCCGCGCTGGAAAAAGGTTTTTCGCCGGCCACCCTGATGAACGATGCGCCGCTCTCGCTGCCCGGCGGCGAAGGCGGCCAGCCCTGGGAGCCGCGCAACGACGACGGCTTCGATGGCCCGATCCGCCTGCGCGAGGCCCTGGCCCGCTCGAAGAACGTCGTCGCGGTGCGCCTGCTGCAAGCCATCTCGCCGCAATATGCGCGCGACTATCTGCAACGCTTCGGCTTCGATGAAACCAAACATCCGGCCAACCTAACCATGGTCCTCGGCAGCGGCTCGGTCACGCCGCTGCAGATGGCCGGGGCCTACGCGGTATTCGCCAACGGCGGCTTCCGGGTCACGCCCCGGCTGATCGAGAAGATCACCGACGCCCGCGGCAACGTCCTGTGGGAGGCCGAACGGCCGCCCGCCCGGCAGGACGAGCAAGCCGCCATCGACCCGCGTAACGCGTTCATCATCGACAGCATGCTGCGCGAGGTCGTCCGCAGCGGCACCGGCGCCCTGGCCAGCCAGCGCCTGGGACGCAGCGACCTGGCCGGCAAGACCGGCACCACCAGCGAGGCGGTCGATGGCTGGTTCGCCGGCTACGCCGGCAACGTCGTCGCTGTGTCGTGGATGGGGCACGACCGGCCCAGATCGCTCGGCAGCAGGGAATTCGGCGCCACGCTCGCGCTGCCCATCTGGATCGACTACATGCGCCAGGCCTTGGCCGGCAAGCCGAGCAGCGAAAGAAAGCCGCCGCCGGGCGTCGCCTTCGTCGAGGGGGACTGGCTCTATGATGAATTCAAGGGCGACGCGGGAGTCAAGACGCTGGACGTGGAAGTGTCGCCACTCAAATCCATCTTCGACGCGATACGGAAGGCGTTTGGCGGCTGAAGCCGGCCGATGGATCGCGCGCGCCCGCGCCATCACTCCACCTGCGCCCCCCTTCTTCGGGGCTTTTTGACGGGCAACAAAAAAGCGCCCCGAAAGGCGCTTGTTTGTCTGTTGCTTGGCGGAGACGGAGGGATTCGAACCCTCGATGCAGGTTTTGCCCGCATGCTCCCTTAGCAGGGGAGTGCCTTCGACCTCTCGGCCACGTCTCCTAACCGTCTTGCAACGAGGCGCGGATGATATAGGGTCCGCGCCAGAAGGTCAAACGGCTTGGTCGAGGCCGAAGGCGCGATGCAGCACGCGCACGGCCAGTTCCAGATACTTTTCGTCGAGGACGACGGAAATCTTGATCTCGGAAGTCGAGATCATCTGGATGTTGATGCCTTCGTCGGCCAGGGCCTTGAACATCTTGGAGGCGACGCCCGGGTGCGAGCGCATGCCGACGCCGACGGCGGAGACCTTGCAGATCTTGTTGTCGCCGGTCACTTCGCGGGCACCGAGCTTGCCCTTGACGGTTTCCAGGATGCCCTGGGCCTTGGCGAAGTCGCCGCGATTGACGGTGAAGGAGAAATCGGTGGTGCCGTCGTGGCCGACGTTCTGGATGATCATGTCGACGTCGATGTTGGCATCGGCGATGGCGCCCAGGATCTGGTAGGCGATGCCCGGGGTGTCGGGAACGCCGAGCATGGTCAGCTTGGCTTCGTCGCGATTGAAGGCGATACCGGAAATGATCGGTTGTTCCATGTTCTTGTCTTCCTCAACAGTGATCAGCGTGCCTTCCCCTTCGTCCTGGAAGCTGGAAAGAACGCGCAGTTTGACCTTGTACTTGCCGGCGAATTCGACCGAGCGGATCTGCAGCACCTTGGAG
>DASUZG010000096.1:0-15277 GCA_036376995.1 Azonexus sp.
TGCTCGAAGCCGGCGCCAGCGTGCTGCGCACGCTGACCACCACCTACGGCAACGTCAAGGGCGTCGCCGTCCGGGTCTGAACTTGCGTCTCGGCATTGATCTCGGCGGCACGAAGATCGAGATCATCGCGCTCGACGACGGTGGGCAAATACTGCTGCGGCGTCGCATCGCCACGCCGCAGGGCGACTATGGCGCGACACTGGCCGCGGTCGGCGCGCTGGTCGCCGCGGCCGAAAGCGAACTGGGGCGGCGCGGCCGCGTCGGCATCGGCATTCCCGGCGCCGAATCGCTGGCCAGCGGGCTGATCATGAATGCCAATTCGACCTGCCTGATCGGCCGTCCGCTGAGAGCCGACCTGCAGCACCTGCTCGGCCGCGACGTGCGGCTGGCCAACGACGCCAACTGCTTCGCCCTGTCGGAGGCGGTCGATGGCGCCGGACGCGAGGCCGGCACGGTGTTCGGCGTCATTCTCGGCACCGGCGTCGGCGGCGGCATCGTCATCCATCGCCGGGTACTGGCCGGCGCCAATGCCATTGCCGGCGAATGGGGGCACAACCCCCTGCCGGCGCCGACGCCCGGCGATCTGCCGCTGCCCGCCTGCTACTGCGGCCGGCACGGCTGCATCGAAACCTACCTGTCCGGCCCGGCGCTGGCCGCCGACCATGCCGCCCACGGCGGCCAGGCGCTCGATGCGGCGGCCATCGCCCGCGCGGCCGAGGGCGGTGACGCGGCCTGCGAGGCCACGCTGCAGCGCTACGAGGAACGCCTCGGGCGCGCCCTGGCCAGCGTCATCAACCTGCTCGATCCGGAGGTGATCGTCCTCGGCGGCGGCCTGTCCAACCTGCAGCGCCTCTACCGCCACCTGCCGGCACGCTGCGCCCCCCACGTCTTCGCCGACACCCTGAACACCCGCTTCCGACCGCCGGTGCACGGCGATTCCTCGGGCGTGCGCGGGGCCGCCTGGCTGTGGGAGTGAACTGACGGCCCTGACAAGGGATTTCCCTCGCCGCCCGACTTGCGGCAAACCGCATTCGTAATGGCACAATCAGCGGCCTATGGCACATATCTCCCTGTTCATCGGCGGCATCCGCCCGCTGCCCGACTCCGGCCGGCCGACCGGCATCTACAAGACGCCGGTCAGCGCCCCCCTCGTCCTCGGCCATGAAGGCTTCGCCGGCGACCACCAGGCTGACCGGCGCGTGCATGGCGGGCCGGACAAGGCCGTGCATCTCTATCCCGGCGCCCACTACGCGAAGCTTGCAGCGCGCTTTCCGGAAGCGGCCGGGCAACTGCTCGCCGGCAGCATGGGCGAAAACATCGCCACCACCGAGCTCGCCGAAGGCGACGTGCGTCTGGGCGACATCTGGCGCCTCGGCGGTGCCCGATTGCAGGTCTGCCAGCCGCGCAGCCCGTGCTGGAAGATCGACGAGCGCTTCGGCTGCGACGGCATGGCCGCCTTCATCGCCGAACAACGCCTGACCGGCTGGTACTGGCGGGTGCTGACGCCGGGCGAGGTGGCGCCGGGCGACGAACTGCTGCTCGAACAGGCGGCCGCGGACAGCCTGACCCTGGCGGCCGCCCAACTGCTGTGTCAGGAGCATCGCCCCGATCTGGCGCAACTGGCTCGCCTGGCCGCCATCGACGGCATCGCCGCCAACTGGAAGGGCAAGATCGAACAGCGCCTGGCCTGGCTGCGCCGCGAATCGGCGACACCGCCGGCGCCGGCGTTCCACGTGAAACCGGAGCAACCGTGACGCCCGCCGACCTGCGCCGCCTGATGCTCAGGCTGTTCCTGCCGTTCGCCGCCGGCTATTTCCTGTCCTACCTGTACCGCACCGTCAATGCCGTGCTCGGCCCGGTCATCGCCGGCGAACTGCGGCTGCCGGACAATGCCCTCGGCCTGCTGACCAGTACCTATTTCCTTGCCTTCGGCGCCGCCCAGCTGCCGCTCGGCATGCTGCTCGACCGTTTCGGCCCACGCCGGGTCGAAGCGGTGCTGCTGCTGATCGCTGCCAGCGGCGCGAGCATTTTCGCGCTGGCCGACACGCTCTCCGGCCTGACCCTCGGCCGGGCGCTGATCGGCCTCGGCGTCGCCGCCTGCCTGATGGCTTCGTTCAAGGCTTTCAGCCAGTGGTTTCCACCCGAGCGCCAGGCTTCGCTGACCGGCTGGATCATGGCGTCCGGCGGCCTCGGCGCACTGGCCGCGGCCAAGCCGCTGGAACTGGCGCTCGGCCTGGTCGGCTGGCGCGAGATCGTGCTGGCGCTGGCGGTCATCACGCTGGCGGTCGCCGCCGCGCTGTGGCTGTTCGTTCCGGACAAGCCCGGCGACGGCCACGGGGTCGGCTTTGCCGAACAGCTGGCCGGCGTGCGCCGCATTTTCGCCAGCCGCCATTTCTGGCGCTACGCCCCGGCCGGCTTCTGGTTCACCGGCGGCTTCATGGCCGTCCAGGGCCTGTGGGCCTCGCGCTGGATGAACGTCATGGAGGGGCTGGGCAGTGCCGCCGTCGCCGCCCGCCTGACCTGGATGAGCCTGGCGATGCTCGGCGGCTTCCTGTTCATGGGTTTCTTCGCCACTACCCTGGTGCATCGCGGCGTCTCGCTGGAAAAGGTCTATCGCGGCGCGATGTTCGCCGCCTTCGCCGCCTTCGCGCTGATCTGCAGCGCTCCGGAAATGGCCGGAGACTGGCTGTGGCCGGTGCTCGGCGCCTGCTTCTCGCTGTCCAACATCGCCTATTCGCTGGTCGCCCAGGCCTTTCCGCCGGCCCTGTCGGGGCGCGCCAACACGGCGCTGAACCTGCTGGTGTTCGCCGGCGCCTTCGGCCTGCAATGGGGCATCGGCGGCTTCGTCGATGCCCTGCAGGGCGGTGGCTGGGCGGTCGGCCCGGCCTACCGCCTGGCCTTCTTCACCCTCCTAGGCGGCCAGCTGCTGGCCCTGGCCTGGCTGCTGCTCGACGGCCGGCGACGCTGACACGGCCAGATCGACCTGCTGCATCAGCCCGGCCTGGCCGCTTTCCTGCAGATACACGCCGGCCGCCCGGATCTGTCCAAGCAACTCGTTGTCGGCATCCTTGAGCGCGAACGGGGCGGCCACCGCACCGGTGTACAAGGCGCCGACCCCGCGTTCGGCCAGGCCTTCCAGCGCCCCGCCCGACCACAGGCCGAGGCGGCCGAACGCGGCATCCGTCTCGTCGATCCAGCCGTTGCCGTCATCGTCGAGCTTGGCAAGATCGGCAAAGCCGTCGCCGCTCTTGGCACCGAACAGCTCGCTGCCGTCGTCGGCCCGGCCGTTGCCGTTACGGTCGAAGACGAGGAAGCAGCTGCCGCCGGCCAGGCCGGGAATCTGCTCGGGACTGCCATCGGCATCGAGATCGAAGGCGATGCGTTCCTGACTCAGTTCGCAGGATTTGCCGGCGAAACTGAGCACCAGCGGGTCGCGCAACCGGACCAGGCTGCCCTCCTCGCTGACCGTCTCGCGGCTGAACTCGCGCTGCATGGCGACCGTGAAATCGAAGGCGATCGTGCGTCCGTCGCAGGTCTTCACCTGGCCCTGACCGCAGACGGTGGTGGCTTCGGATTCGCTGACCCGCTCGCTGACCCGGCGGCCCCAGACCAGTTCGCCGGTTGGTCGGCCAGCCTGGTCGGCGGCGACCGGCAAGGTTTCGTCGGCGGCAGAATCCGGCCGGCAACAACGGCCGTCCATTGCCGCCATGATCGCCTCGATCAGCGACTCGAGCATCTTGTGCACGCGTTCGCGCAGCGCTGCCACCTCTTCCGGCGGTTCCGCCTTCAGGCTCGTCAGCATCTGGCGAAAGCCGACCTTCGTCTCGATCTCGCGGCTGTGGCTGCTGCTGGCCTCATGGCTGGCCGACAGATTGACCACCGATTCCTGGATTTTCATGATGGGCTCCTCTCGTGGTTCGGGAGCAGCTCACTGCAAGGCCCGTGCCGGCCGGGTCAGAATTCCAGCGGATCGACTTCGAGATGCCAGCGCAGGCGCGCGGGCGCCTTCAGTTCGTCGATGGCTTCCCGCCACTGCGGCAGGAAGGCCTGCAGGGCCGGACGCGACATCGACTCGGCCAGCAGCTGGCCGCGCTCCAGGTTGGCCAGGCGGGCCATGCGCATCGGCACCGGGTCGTAGAGCATGACCTGCTCGTGCGCCGCGACCGGCGGCAGGCCGGCCGCCGCTTTCAGGAAGGCGATGGCATCGGCCATCTGCGGCGCCTCGGCGCGCAGCACGGCCTGGAAAGCATAGGGCGGGAAGCCGGCCTGCTCGCGCTCCTTCAGTTGACCGGCGGCGAAGCCCGCGTAGTCGTGGGCAACCAGCGCGGCAAACAGCGGATGCTCGGGAAACTGCGTCTGGATCACCACCTCGCCCTTCAGCTCGGCCCGCCCGGCGCGGCCGGCGACCTGCATCAGCTGGGCGAAAAGGCGCTCGGGCGCGCGCCAGTCGGCGGAATACAGCGCCGAATCGGCGCCGAGCACGCCGACCAGCGTCAGTTTCGGGAAATCGTGGCCCTTGGCGAGCATCTGCGTGCCGACCAGGATGTCGGCTTCGCCGCCATGGATGCGTTCGAGCATCGCTTCCCACTGCTTGCGGCTTTTCACCGAATCGCGGTCCACGCGCAGGATGCGCGCGTCGGGAAATTCGCCCTGCAGCCATTCCTCGACGCGCTGGGTGCCGCGGCCGTAGGGCTGGATGTCCTGGTTGCCGCAGGTCGGGCAGGCCTTCGGCACGCGGTGTTCGAAGCCGCAGTGGTGGCAGCGCAGGCGGCGGTCGGCCAGGTGCAGCACCAGGTTGGCGGCGCAGCGCTGGCAGCGCGAGATCCAGCCACAGGCGGCACAGGCCAGCACCGGCGCGTAGCCGCGGCGATTGAGGAAGACGAGACTCTGTTCGCCGCGCGCCAGGCGCTCGCGGATGCCCTCGACCAGCACCTTGCTGATGCCTTCCTGCAACGGCAGGCGCCGCGTGTCGAGGATGCGGATTTGCGGCAGGGTCGCCTGGCGGTTGGCCCGCTCCTTCAGCGTCAGCTGCCGGTAACGGCCGCTGCCGGCGTTGGCCCAGGTTTCCAGCGACGGCGTCGCCGAACCGAGCACCACCGGCACGCCGGCCTGGCGGGCCCGCACGACGGCGACGTCGCGTGCCGAATAGCGCATGCCGTCCTGCTGCTTGAAGGAGGGGTCGTGCTCCTCGTCGACAACGATCAGGCCCAAGCGCGGCAACGGCGTGAAGATGGCCAGCCGCGTGCCGAGCACGATGTCGGCGCTGCCGGCGAAAGCGGCACGCCAGTGGCGCTCGCGCGCCGCCTCGGCCAGTTCGCTATGCAGCGCGACCACCGTGCGTTGCGGGAAACGGGCGCGCACCCGTTCTTCCAGTTGCGGCGTCAGGTTGATTTCCGGTACCAGCAGCAGGGCCTGGCGGCCGGCGGCCAGTGCCCGCTCGACCAGGCGCAGGTAGACCTCGGTCTTGCCGCTGCCGGTGACGCCGTGCAGCAGATGGGCGACGAAGCCGGCGGCCGGATCGACCGCCGCCACTGCCGCTGCCTGCTCGGCGGTCAGGTCCGGCAGCACCGGCGCTTCGCCGGGAGCCGGCGGGCGCACCGCGCGCCGGGTCGGCGGCTCGCTGCGCTTCAGACCGGCCGGCAGGGCCTGCAGCACCACTTCGCCGAACGGGGCCTGATAGTAAGTACTGGCAAACGCGCACAGGGCGAAGAAATCGGGCGGCAAGGGCGGCAGGTCGTGCAGCACCTCACCGGCCGGCTTCAGCTGCTCGACCGGCCAGTCGCCGCTGTCGGCGACCTCGACGATGACGCCGATCCGCTCGCCGCGCCCGAACGGCACCCGGACCCGCCGGCCGATGTCCTCGCGCCCCGCCGTCGCCGGCGCGACATAGTCGAACAGACGATGCAGCGGCAGGTCGAGAGCGACGCGAAAAACGGCCATGGTGCAGCCGGCGGATGCCGGCGAATCTCCGGATTCTGGGCAAAAACCCGGCAGCAAACAGGGCTTGTGCACTTGTCCACAAAATCTGTGGATAACTTTGTGGATTGCTTTTGGAAGGTGACGCTAAGTCGCGGGGCTCAAAGGAGTTTGTCGCTTTGCCGAAATATTGTGCAGAACAACATTTCCTTTATTTTCAACGAATTAACAAACAAGCCCGGTGTCAAGCGAATTTCGTCGAATTTTTCGGGGCGCGGGCAAAACTCTGTGCATAAGTCAAGCTTTGCCCGCCCCTTATGGGTATTACTTTCGCAATAGGCGGCTGTGGCTGTGCACGGTTTCGACCAGCGCGGTGACGCTTTCCGGCGGCGTGAATTGCGAAATGCCATGGCCGAGGTTGAAGACATGGCCGGTATTGCCCGGGCCGTAGCTGTCGAGCACCTTCTTCGCCTCGGCGGCGACAATTTCCGGCGCCGCGAACAGCACGTTGGGATCGAGGTTGCCCTGCAGCGCGACCTGGTCGCCGACGCGCCGGCGGGCTTCGCCGATGTCCACGGTCCAGTCGAGGCCGACCGCGTCGCAGCCGATGGCGGCGATCTTCTCCAGCCACAGGCCGCCGTTCTTGGTGAACACGATGCACGGGATGCGCTGGCCGTCCTTTTCCTTCTGCAGGCCGGCGACGATGCGCCGCATGTAGGCCAGCGAGAATTCCTCGTAGGCGGCGTTGGACAGCGAACCGCCCCAGGTGTCGAAAATCATCACCGCCTGGGCGCCGGAATCGATCTGGGCGTTCAGGTAGCTGGTCACCGAGTCGGCCGTCACCGACAGGATGCGGTGCAGCAGGTCCGGGCGGTTGTAGAGCATGCCCTTGATGTGGCGGAAGTCGCTCGAGCCCTGGCCTTCGACCATGTAGCAGGCGAGCGTGTAGGGGCTGCCGGAGAAGCCGATCAGTGGCACCGAGTTGTCCAGGGCGCGGCGGATTTCGGCCACCGCGTCCATCACGTAGCCGAGGTGCTCGTAGGGATCCGGTGCGGTCAGGTTGTTGATCGCCCATTCCTCGCGCAGCGGCCGCTCGAAGCGCGGGCCCTCGCCTTCGGCGAAATAGAGGCCGAGGCCCATGGCATCCGGCACGGTGAGGATGTCGGAGAACAGGATGGCGGCGTCGAGGTCGTAGCGTGCCAGCGGCTGCAGCGTGACTTCGCAGGCCAGGGCCGGCGACTTGCACAGGTTCAGGAAATTGCCGGCCCGCTTGCGCGTCTCGCAGTACTCCGGCAGGTAACGGCCGGCCTGGCGCATCAGCCACAGCGGCGTGTACTCGGTCGGCTCCTTGAGCAGGGCGCGCAGGAAAGTATCGTTCTTGGGTCGGCTCACGTCGGACTCCAGCAGGAAAAACGGAAAGGCGGGATTATCCGCCTTTCCGGTCCGCAGGTCACTTGCGCCAGAAGGCCGGCGTCAGCACGACGAGCAGCGTGAAGATTTCCAGGCGGCCGAGCAGCATGGCGAAGATGCAGATCCAGGTCTGGAAATCCTCCAGTCCCTGGTAGGTCGTCGACGGCCCGACCATGCCGAGACCGGGGCCGGTGTTGTTGATGCTGGCGGCCACCGCCGAAAAGGCGGTGACGATGTCGAGCCCGCTGAAGGCCATCAGCAGCGTCAGCGAGACGATGCTGACCATGTAGACGAAACCGAAGGCGAGCACCGCAAACAGCACCGACTGCGGCGCCGTCTGGCCGCCGAGGCGGACGTTGTAGACGGCCGCCGGATGCATGGCGCGGACCAGCTCGCGGTACACCTGCTTGTACAGCAGCAGCGCACGCATCATCTTGATGCCGCCGCCGGTGGACCCGGCACTGGTGGCGAAGCTGCACAGGAACAGCATCCACAGGCCGGCGAACATCGGCCACAGGCTGTAGTCGGTGGTCGAGTAGCCGGTCGTCGTGGCCACCGAGACGACATGGAACAGGGTGTAGCGCAGCGCCGTCGTCAGGTCGGCATAGACGCCGTCCTTCCAGATGTAGTTGCCGAGGATCAGCACACTGACCACCAGCACGCCGACGAACCAGCCGGCTTCCGGATCGCGGGCGTAGGCGCCGGGCGAGCGGCCGCTGATGGCGAGGAAATGCGTGGCGTAATTGATGCCGGAAAAGATCATGAAGCCGACGCAGATCCATTCGATGGCCAGCGAGTCGAAATGGCCGAGGCTCGCATCGTGGGTCGAGAAGCCACCGAGCGAAACGGTGGCGAAGGAGTGGCAGACGGCGTCGAACCAGCCCATGCCGGCCCAGCGGTAGGCCACGGCGCAGGCGATGGTGATGGCGAAGTAGATCTGCCACAGGCCCTTGGCCGTTTCGGCGACGCGTGGCGTCATCCGCGCATCCTTCATCGGCCCGGGAATCTCGGCCTGCAGCATCTGCCGGCCGCCGATGCCGAGCAACGGAAGGATGGCGACCGCCAGCACGATCAGGCCCATGCCGCCCAGCCACTGCATCAGGTGCCGCCACAGGTTGAGCGACGGCGGCAGGTGGTCCAGCCCCGGAATGATCGTCGCCCCGGTTGCGGTGAGGCCGGCCACCGCCTCGAAATAGGCATCGGTGTGCGTCATCTCCAGCTGCAGCATGAACGGCAGCGCGGCGAACACCGGCAGCACCGTCCACACCAGCACCACCAGCAGGAAGCCGTCGCGCACGCCGAGCTCGCGCTTGCAATGGCGGTAGCGGACCCACAGGAAGGCGCCGCACAGCACGGTCAGCAGGAAGACTTCGTCGAAGGTCGTCGCGGCGCCGTCGCCGGTGGCGTGGGCGAGGCCCAGCGGCAGCAGCAGGGTCAGCCCGAACAGCATCAGGATCAGGCCGAAGGCGCGGTGGACGGAAGCGAAGCGGGTCACGGCGGACTACAGGAAGTGGAAGCCGACCTGGAACAGCTGCTCGACCTTCTTCACCAGCTTCTTGCGCGTGCAGAAGATGATGACGTGATCTTCCGGCTCGATCACCGTGTCGTGGTGGGCGATCACCACCTCGCCGTAGCGGGTGATCGACGTCCAGTCGTCGGTCTGGCCGACCACGATGGCCTCGTCGAAATGGCGCACCAGGGCGGCCACCGTGACGCCCTGCGGCCAGTCGATCTCGTCGATGCGCCGGCCGACCACCTTGGAGGTGTTGCGGTCGCCGTGGGCCACCACTTCCAGCGCCTCGGCGGCGCCGCGGCGCAGCGAATGCACTTCGGCCACGTCGCCGTGGCGGACGTAGGCGAGCAAGGTGCCGATCGAGACCTGGGCCGGCGAGATGCCGATGTCGATCGGCCCGCCCTCGATCATCTCGGCATAGGCGCGGCGGTTGATCAGCGCCACCACGCGCTTGCAGCCCAGGCGCTTGGCCAGGCTACCGGCCATAATGTTGTCTTCGTCGTCGTTGGTCACGGCGAGGAACAGGTCCATCTCGCCGATGTTCTCCTGCTCCAGCAACTCTTCGTCGGTGGCGTCGCCGAGCAGCACCAGGGTGTCGTTGAGTTCGTTGGCCAGCAATTCGGCGCGCTCCTTGCGCCCCTCGACCAGCTTGATCTCATAGTGCGCTTCCAGCGTGCGCGCCAGGCGGATGCCGATATTGCCGCCGCCGGCGATCATGATGCGCTCGACACGCCCGCTCAGGCGCCGCAGCTGGTGCAGCACCGGGCGGATGTTCTCGGCGGCGGCGAGCAGGAAGACTTCGTCGCCGGCCTCGATGACGGTATCGCCTTCCGGGAAGACCGGCTGGTCGCGGCGGAAGATGGCGGCGATGCGGGCCTCGGTCTCGATCGGCAGCAACTCGCGCAGGGCGCGGATCGGCTTGCCGACCAGGGCGCCGCCCTCGTAGGCGCGGACCGCCACCAGGCTGACCCGGCCGCGGGCGAAGCTCAACACCTGCAGGGCTTCCGGGAACTCGATCAGGCGGCGGATGTAGTCGGTGATCACCTGCTCCGGGCAGAGCGCGAAATCGACGGCGAAATTGTCGGTGGCGAGCAGCGTCTCGTCCTGCAGGAAGTCCTGCGCGCGCAGCCGGGCGATGCGCGTCGGCACGTTGAACACGCTCTGCGCCAGCTTGCAGGCGACCAGGTTGGCCTGGTCGCTTTGCGTGACGGCGATGATCATGTCGGCATCCTCGGCCCCGGCCCGCTGCAGCACCGACGGCGTCGCCGCATTGCCGACCACGGTGCGCAGGTCGAGCCGGTCCTGCAGCTGCGACAGGCGCGGACCGTCGAAATCGACGACGGTGATGTCGTTTTCCTCGGACACCAGGCCTTCGGCAACGCTGGCGCCGACCTGGCCGGCACCGAGAATGATGACCTTCATGGCTTCCCCTCCCCGGGCTGCTCCGCCTATTCGTCGTGACGCTTGCCGAGGCGCACGTCGAGCTGCTTCAGCTTGCGGTACAGGTGCGTGCGCTCCAGCCCGGAGCGCTCGGCGAGCTTCGTCATGTTGCCGCCCTCGCGGCGCAGGTGATGCTCGAAATACAGCTTCTCGAAGGCATCGCGCGCCTCGCGCAGCGGCTGCTCGAGCAGCGGCTGCAGGGACGCCAGCTCGCGCTCGTCGCCGGCTTCCGGCGGCAGCACGCGGGCTACGTCGTCGGCCGAGATTTCCTCGTCCAGCGCCGTCAGCGCCAGATTGCGCACCAGCGCGTAGAGGTCGGTCCAGCTGGCCTCCGGCTTGCGCTGCCACGGCAGCGTGCGCAGCGCGTTCAGTGCGCCGGTGGCGAAACGCCGTGGCTGCACTTCGCCGCGCTCGACGAAATTGGTCAGCAGCAGGCTGGCGATTTCCGGCAGCTCGTCGGCATGGCCGGCCAGTCCCGGCATGGCCACCCAGACTTCACCCAGGCGGGCGATCAGCTTGCTGTCCCAGCCGGCCTCAGCAAGATTGGTCAGCGGGGCCACGCTGGCCGCCACCAGTTGCAGGTTGAAGCGGTCGAGCTGGTTCATGGCAAAGGCCAGGTTCATCTGCTGCATCTTGCCGAGCACTGCCAGGTCGGGCACGAACAGCACGCCGCCGGCCGCCTTTTCCAGCATTTCCTGGGTCAGCGCGCTGCTGACGGCGGACAGGTCGAGCCACGGCGCCCGCGGCGGTTGCAGCGTGCGCGCGCAGATTTCGGCCATGCCGCCGGTGGCGCCGCGCAGCAGCAGCACCCGGGCCTTGGCCGCGGCCTGCTCGAGGCGGCGCTTGAATTCCTTGATGAAGGCCGAGCGGGCGAAAGCGTCCAGCGTCAGCGGCGGGCGCGGCGGCGGCGTGTCGTGCTTCAGCGCCTTCTGCACCGAGGTCAGCAGCTTCTGCAGGGCGATCGGTTTTTCCAGGAAGTCGAAGGCGCCGATGCGGGTCGCCTCGACCGCGGTGTCGATGGTGCCGTGGCCGGACATCATGACCACCGGCATGTTCAGGTGGCCGGCGACGTGCCATTCCTTCAACAGCGAGATGCCGTCGGTGTCGGGCATCCAGATGTCGAGCAGCACCAGGTCCGGGCGCAGTTCGTTGCGCAACCGGCGGGCGGCCCCGGCGTTCTCGGCGAGACGGACGTCGTAGCCTTCGTCGATCAGGATTTCCGAGAGCAGTTCGCGGATCCCGACTTCGTCGTCAACGACCAGAATGATGGCCATGCTTGGCTTCCTCCTCCTTCACCAGGGGCAGCCGGATGTCGATCCGCGCGCCGCCCGTTGGTGCATTGCTGATTTCGATGGTGCCCAGGTGTTCCTCGACGATCTTCTTGACGATCGGCAGGCCCAGGCCGGTGCCGCGCGACTTGGTCGTGACGTACGGCTCGAAGATGCGCGGCAGCAGTTCGAGCGGAAAACCCGGGCCATTGTCGCCGATGGTCAGCCGGGCGCAACGCCCAGCGAGCGCGGTGACGATCTCGATGCGGCCGCCGGCATGCCCTTCCAGCGCATCCTCGGCATTGCGCAGCAGGTTGTGGATGATCTGGCGCAGCTGCGTCGCATCGCCCAGCACCGGCGGCAGGCCGGCCGCCAGTTGCGGTTCGATGGCGGCGGCGGAACTCTCGTAGAGGCCGAGCACCTCGCCGATCAGCGCATTGAGGTCGACCGGCGCCACATCCGGGGCCGGCAGGCGGGCGTAGTCGCGGAAATCGTCGACCATGCGCTTCATCGACTGGACCTGGTTGATGATGGTCTGCGTGCCGCGCGCCAGCATCTCGGCATCGCCGTTCATCAGCTTGCCGGCCAGCTTGAACTGCAGGCGCTCGGCCGACAGCTGAATCGGCGTCAGCGGATTCTTGATCTCGTGCGCCAGGCGGCGCGCCACCTCGCCCCAGGCGGCGCTGCGCTGGGCGGCAATCAGCCGGGTGACGTCGTCGAAGACCACGACGTCGCCGCCGCCACTGCCGGCCGGCAGGCGCGAACCGCGCAGCAGCAGCACCTGCGGCATGCCGTTGGCGCGTTCCAGTTCGAGCTGGGCCTGCCATTCGGCCTCGTCGGTGGCGGCGAACTGGGCGCGGATGAATTCGCCGAAGGCCTGCTGGCGCGACCAGCTTTCCGGCGGCAGGCCGATCAGGCCGGCGAAATTGTCGGCGAGGATGGTCAGCGCCCCTTCGTTGACGGTGCGCAGCACGAAGCTGCGGTCGAACACCAGCACGCCAGCCGACAGGTTGGCGAGAATGGATTCGAGATAGCCGCGCGCCGACTCCAGTTCGGCGCGGTGGCGCTCGGTGTCGCGGCGCGCTTCGCCCAACTGGCGGGTCATCTGGTTGAACGACTGGGTCAGCACGCCCAGTTCGTCGCCGCTATAGACCGCCTGGCGCGGCGAAAAGTCGCCCTGGGCGACGGCCTGCGTGCCTTCAGCCAGGATGTACAGCGGCGCCGCCAGCCGGCGGGCCATCAGGTAGGCCAGGGCGAAAGCGCCGAACAGCGAGACCAGCATGGTCAGGGTCAGCGTCAGGGCGTAGATCCGGGTCAGGCCCTGGCGCGCCAGCTGCAGCTCCTGGTAGTCGCGATAGACGCCCTGCACCGCCTCGGCGTCGTGCGCCAGGCTGTCCGGCACCGGGTGAACCAGTTGCAGGATGCGCGGCTCGTCGAACATGTCGCGCGCCGCCACCGGCACCAGCACGCGCAGGAACAGCTGGCCACCGGCCCCTTCGACCGTGGTCAGCGCCTGGGCACTGCGTGCCTGCTTCAGCTGGGCCTGGCTCGGCAGTTCCGGCAGCAGGCTGCTGAGGTCGGCACTGGCACTCGACAGCAGCTGGCCGCCGACAGAAAACAGCGCCGCCGACTGCACGCCGCGTTCCTCGCGCAGACGCAGCAGCGCCGAACGGCGCGACGCCTCCTGGATGTCGGACAGTTCGCCGGCCATGCTGCGTCCCTTGTCGCCGAGATCGGCGAGCAGCGAGTCGAGCGCCGAGCGGCCGAGCTGCAGGCCGGATTCGAGCGCCTTCTCGACGCGCACGTCGAACCAGCTTTCGATCGAGCGGGTCACGAACTGCACCGAGACGCCATAGACCAGCGCGCCGGGCAGCACGGCAATGACGCCGAACATCAGCATCAGGCGCAGCTTGAGGCGGGAACCGAAGACCTGCGCCTGGTAGTCGCGCCACAGCGCGCGCAACTGCCAGCCGACCAGCGCCACCATGCCGACCGCGAGCAGGATGTTGAGCGCCACCAGCAACGGATAATTGCGCGAGAAAATGACGGTGTCGGCAGCCGTGCTGACCAGCAGCAGGAACCACAGGATGCCCCCGATTGCCGCCGCCAGCGCTCCGCCTGCCGCGACGAATCGCCTCACTTGGCCTCCGCCGGCAGGGGCAGCGTCAGCGTCCAGGCCTTCCAGTCGGAGGCCAGGTTCCAGTCCTTGTTGCCGAGGGCGGTGATCTGGAACGGGCGCGGCAGCTGGGTGATGTCCAGGCGCAGGCGCAGGGCCGCCTGATAGGTTTCGCCCGGCGGACGCCGCGCCGCCTCGCTCTTCTCCATGACCAGCCAGTTGCGCAGCCGGGACAGCACCGCCAGCGCTTCGCTCAGGGTGGCGAAGGACTGGTGCAGACCACCGGTGGACAGGCGGTACTGGCGCGTCAGGGCATGGTAGGAAAGGCTGTAGGTCAGCGAGCGGGCGATCACCGTCTCATCGAGCCAGTACCAGCGCTCGCGGGTCATTTCGTAATCAACGACGAAATAAAGCACGACACCGCGCGCCACGGCCTCCTCCAGGCGCGGTCGCAGCTCGAAACGGAAATCGGCCGACAGCACGTAACCGTCGTCGCCCTGCTGCAGCTGCGGATTGGCCACCTCGATTTCCGCCGCCCAGGCCAGCAGCGGCGCCAGCAGCAGCGGCAACAGCCAGCGGCGCAGGCGCTCAGGCAGATTTGTCGAGCAGGCAGTAATAGAAGCCATCGTGTTCGGCGGTCGGAAGAAGCTGTTCCTCGTGGCGGCGGCGGGCAAGCGGCTGGCGCTCGAGAAAGCGCGCAACCTGGTCGCCGTTTTCCGCCGGGAAGACCGAGCAGGTCGCGTACAGCAGTTTACCTCCGGGACGCACGAGCGGCCAGAGCGCATCGAGGATGCGCGCCTGGCTGGCGGCGAAGCTGGCGATGTCCTCCGGCCGGCGCAGCCACTTGGCATCGGGGTTGCGGCGCACGACGCCGCTGGCCGTGCACGGCACGTCGGCCAGTACCGCGTCGAACGGCTGGCCGTCCCACCATTTGTCGGGACGGGCGCAGTCGGCGGCCAGCACCGCGGCGGCCAGGCCGAGACGTTCGAGATTGGCGCTGACGCGTCGGCAGCGCGCCGGCTTCAGGTCGAGGGCGAGCAGGTCGAGGTCGGTACGTTCCAGCAGATGCGCCGTCTTGCCGCCGGGCGCCGCGCAGGCATCGAGCACGCGGCTGCCCGGTGCCGGATCGAGCAGTTCGGCGGCCCGCTGCGCACCGGGATCCTGCACCGACACCAGGCCGGCGGCGAAGCCCGGCAGACGCTCCACCGGCAGCGGCCGCGCCAGCGCCAGGCCGGCTTCGCCGACAGGCGCGGCGCCAATGTCCTCTGCCGCCAGAAGTTCCAGGTATTCGGCGCGGCTGCCGCGGCGCAGGTTGACGCGCAGCGCCATCGGCGGCGGCCCGTTGCCGGCGGCGCTGATGGCCGGCCAATTCTCCGGATGGGCGCGCTGCAGCTCGGCCAGCCACCAGGCCGGATGCTGGCTGCTGGCCAGCGGATCGGCAGCCAGTGCCGCGAGCAGCTCGGCTTCGCGACGCAGGTAATTGCGCAGCACGCCATTGACCAGACCGCCAAAGCGCCCGCCGGCCAGTTCCCCGGCCGCCCGCACCGCCTGATCGACGACGGTATGCGCGGCCTCGGGCCGGGTTTCCAGGCGGTACAGCGCAACCAGCAACAG
>DASUZG010000097.1:0-20451 GCA_036376995.1 Azonexus sp.
GATGTCCGGGCGCTTTTCGTTGAGCAGGAAGGTGGCGACGTCGACCGGCATCTGCACGTGCACCGCGCCGGTGTTTTCCTTCATCGACTCTTCTTCGAGGATGCGCAGGATGTGCAGCGCCGCCGATTCGGTCGAGCGGATATGGCCGGTGCCGGTGCAGCGCGGGCAGGAAATGTAGCTGGTTTCGGCCAGGGCCGGACGCAGGCGCTGGCGCGACAGTTCCATCAGGCCGAAGCGGCTGATCTTGCCCATCTGGACGCGGGCACGGTCGAAACGCAAGCCGTCGCGCAGGCGGTTCTCGACTTCGCGCTGGTTCTTGCTGTTCTCCATGTCGATGAAGTCGATGACGATCAGGCCGCCCAGGTCGCGCAGGCGCAGCTGGCGGGCCAGTTCTTCGGCCGCTTCGAGATTGGTCTTGAAGGCGGTTTCCTCGATGTCCGAGCCCTTGGTGGCGCGGCCGGAGTTCACGTCGACGGCGACCAGCGCCTCGGTGTGGTCGATGACGATGGCACCGCCGGACGGCAGGTTGACCTGGCGGGCGAAGGCCGTCTCGATCTGGTGCTCGATCTGGAAGCGCGAGAATAGCGGCACGTCGTCGCGGTAGCGCTTGACGCGGTTGACGTTGCCCGGCATCACGGTGCCCATGAAGGCGCGGGCCTGTTCGTATACCTCGTCGGTGTCGATCAGGATTTCGCCGATGTCCGGCTGGAAGTAGTCGCGGATGGCGCGGATGACCAGGCTGCCTTCCAGGTAGATCAGGAAGGCGCCGCTCTGCTGCTTGGCCGCGCCTTCGATGGCGCCCCACAGCTGCAGCAGGTAGTTGAGGTCCCACTGCAGTTCTTCGGCCTGGCGGCCGATGGCGGCGGTGCGGGCGATCAGGCTCATGCCGTTGGGTACTTCCAGCTGATCCATGACTTCGCGCAGCTCGGCCCGCTCGTCACCGTCGACGCGGCGCGAGACGCCGCCGCCGCGGGGGTTGTTCGGCATCAGCACGAGGTAGCGGCCGGCCAGCGAGACGTAGGTGGTCAGTGCCGCGCCCTTGTTGCCGCGCTCGTCCTTGTCGACCTGGACGATCAGCTCCTGGCCTTCCTTCAGGGCCTCGTTGATCTTGGCCTTGCCGGCCTCGATACCCGGCTGGAAATAGGCGCGGGAGACTTCCTTGAACGGCAGGAAGCCGTGGCGTTCGGCACCGTAGTCGACGAAGCAGGCTTCGAGCGACGGTTCGATGCGGGTGATGACGCCCTTGTAGATGTTGCTTTTGCGTTGTTCCTTGGCGGCGGATTCAATGTCGAGATCGATCAGTTTCTGACCATCGACAATGGCGACACGGAGTTCTTCCGCCTGTGTCGCATTGAAGAGCATGCGTTTCATTATTTTCGGGCTCCAGCGCGCTTTCGCGCACGGCAACGAAACGCCCATGCAGGCAGCAACAGTTTCAGTTCTCGGTGTGCGTCATGAAGGGAGGCATTGGCGATGGTGAAAGTGCTGGTTCAGAACGGGGGCCGCGGTGAATTCTTGCTTTGAAAATGCGCGGCCCGGAAATTCCTGCAACGGGCAATCCGTGCGTGCTTAAGGCGGGCTAATCCATTAACATCACTACTTTTGGTGAGTGAGCTTAACCAGTCGAATTACGTTGGTCTGGCTTGCGCAGGTCGCACAAGTGAGACTTCTGAGCTTGCCGCACGGCGGTCGCACGATGGTGCGAGGGCGGGCGGTCTGACGGTTCCGAAACTCTTGCAGACCGAGACGTAAAACGAAGGCAGTATATTAGAAAATGATCAATGCTGGTAACAATTCCGTCACCCATCTGGTGGTCGGTGACGAAGAGCAGGGCCAGCGTCTGGATAACTTCCTGATCCGTTGCTGCAAGGGTGTTCCGAAAAGCCACCTGTACCGGATTCTGCGCAGCGGGGAAGTACGGGTGAATAGCAAGCGGGTCGATGCGACCTATCGCCTGTGTGCCGGCGACAAGCTGCGTATTCCGCCAATCCGCGTCGCCGAGCGGCAGCAGAGCGACGTTGATGCCGCTGCCCAGCGGCGGGTCGATCTGCCCATCATTTACGAAGACGAGGCGATGCTGGTCATCGACAAGCCCGAAGGCATTGCCGTCCATGGCGGCAGTGGCGTCAGCTTCGGGGTGATCGAGGCCCTGCGCCGACAGCGGCCGCAAGCCAAGTTTCTCGAACTGGCACACCGGCTCGACCGCGAGACGTCCGGCATCCTGCTGGTCGGCAAGAAGCGGCTGGCGCTGACGGCACTGCACGACATGTTCCGCGAGCACGGGGCTGGTGCCGACAAGCGCTACCTAGTGCTGGTCAAGGGGCGCTGGATGAATGCCACCCAGCACGCCAAGGCCCCGCTGCTGAAGTACCTGACCGAAAGTGGCGAGCGGCGGGTGTCGGTGAATGCCGAGGGCAAGGCGGCGCACACGGTGTTCCGGTTACTCGCGCGCTGGCCGGAAATGAGTCTGCTCGAGGCGCAACTGAAAACCGGGCGCACGCACCAGATTCGCGTGCATCTGGCGCATCTCGGCTTTCCCATTCTCGGCGACGAGAAATACGGTGATTTTGCGCTCAACCGCCAGCTCAAGTCCGAAGGCTTAAAGCGCATGGCCCTGCATGCCTGGCGGATGGCTTTCCGGCATCCCTTGACGGCCGCGCCACTCGAATGCATGGCGCCGCTGCCGGACGGCATCCGTTCCTTCGTGGCCATGGCCGATGCCCGCAATGCGCGCGAATTCACCGCCGACAACCTTGAACAGATTCTGACCCGACCATGAAATACCAACTGATCGTCTTCGACTGGGATGGCACGCTGCTCGATTCGGCCGGTGCCATCGTCCATGCCATCCAGGCCGCCTGTCGTGATCTCGATCTGCCGGTGCCGGACGATGCCCGGGCTCGTCACGTGATCGGGCTCGGCCTGGTGGACGCCATGCGGCACGCGGTGCCCGACCTGAGGCCGGAACATTATCAGGCGATGGTCGAGCGCTATCGCCATCATTACCTGTCCGGCGACCACAATCTGACGCTGTTTGAAGGTGTCCGCGAAATGCTGGCCCGCCTGCAGGCGGCAGGGCATGCGCTGGCTATCGCTACCGGCAAGAGTCGTGTCGGGCTGGAGCGGGCGCTCGATCATTCCGGTCTGCGCCCGCATTTCCTGGCGTCGCGCTGCGCCGACGAATGCCACTCCAAGCCGCACCCGCAAATGCTCCTGGAGCTGCTCGATGAATTCGCCGTCGCCGCCGAGGCGGCAGTGATGATCGGCGATACCTCGCACGATCTGCTGATGGCCCGGAATGCCGGCGTCGATGGGCTGGCGGTGACCTATGGCGCCCATCCGCACGGCCATCTGCTGGAACATGCGCCGCTGGCGGCCTTGGCGAGCGTGCCGGAACTCGACCGGTGGCTGAAGACCTACGGTTGATCTGTCCGGCTGCCGAGGTGGCGGAAGCCGGTCGCGGGGTGCGGTTCACGGTCAGCGCTCACGGCCGCGAATGCCCGGCTTTCGTCGTCCGTTTTCGCGGAATCGCACGCGGCTACCTCAATGAGTGCGGCCACGTGCCGGCCGAGCTGGACTGGCTGCCCGGCGAATTCTTCGACAGTTCCAAGCTATACTTGATCTGCTCGATTCATGGCGCGCTTTATGCTCCGGAATCGGGCAAATGTCTCGGCGGACGCTGCCAGGGGAGGGGATTGAAACCCCTGGCGATTCGCGAGATCGAAGGCAACATCTATCTGGATCGGCAATACGGCTATGGATAACCCCCACTCATCGAACGAAACTCCCGGCTGGGAGCGCCAGACACTCGAGAAGCTGGCCTTCGCGGCCCTGCAGGAGCAGCGCGCCCGCCGCCGCTGGGGGATATTCTTCAAATTCCTCGGTTTTGCCTATCTGGCTTTCATCCTGGTCGCCGTCGTCGATTGGGGCGCCGATGTTGAGCAGCAGCAGCGGCACACCGCGCTGGTCAACCTGAGCGGGGTCATCCAGGCCAAGGGCGAAGCCAATGGCGAGAAACTGGTCGCCGCCTTGAACAGCGCCTTCGAGGCCGAGCATGCAGCGGGCGTCATCCTGCGCATCAACAGTCCCGGTGGCAGTCCGGTCCAGGCCGGGATCGTGTACGACGAAATCCGGCGTCTGCGCGGCAAGTACCCGGACAAGCCGCTCTATGCGGTGGTCGAGGACATTTGCGCGTCCGGCGGCTACTACGTTGCGGCAGCGGCCGACAAGATCTACGTGGACAAGGCCAGCATCGTCGGTTCGATCGGTGTCTTGATGGATGGCTTCGGGTTCACCGGGGCGATGGACAAATTGGGCGTCGAGCGCCGCCTGTTGACCGCCGGCGACAGCAAGGGCTTCCTCGATCCGTTCTCGCCGCAGGCGCCGCAGCACAAGGAGCACGCCCAGTTGCTGCTGAACGACATCCACCAGCAGTTCATCGAGGTCGTCAAGGCGGGGCGCGGCACCCGGTTGAAGGAATCGCCGGATACCTTTTCCGGCCTGATGTGGACCGGGCGGCAAAGCATCGAGCGCGGGCTGGCCGATGATTTCGGCAATGTCGATTCGGTGGCGCGTGATGTGATCCAGGCCGAGAAGGTGCTCGACTACTCGGTCAAGGACAACATCGCCGAGCGTTTCGCCAAGCGTCTCGGGGCCAGTACCTTCTCCGGCTTCTGGAACGGTTTCTTCGAGGCGGCCGGAACGGCGATGCGCCTGCAGTAACGGCCGTCAGGCCAGTAGCAGAAAGACCGTGGGGCGCCGCTCGAGATCGGGTGGCGCCTGTTTTTTCCACTGGGCGATGCTGCGGGTGCGCACCGATTCGCCGGGCTGGGTCAGGTCGGTGGCTACGCACAGCCGGGTGCCTGGCTGGCAGGTCAGCAGAATGGCATCGAACAGGGCCCGGTTGCGATAGGGCGTTTCGATGAACAGTTGGGTCTGCTGCCGTTTGCGCGACTCGCTTTCGAGATCGCCCAAGGCTTTGCGGCGCTCTGCCTCCTTGGCCGGCAGGTAGCCCTGGAAGGCGAAGCGCTGGCCGTTCAGGCCGGAGGCCATTAGTGCAAGCAGCAGGGACGACGGGCCGATCAGCGGCACCACGCGGATATCTTCGCGTTGGGCCAGGGCCACCAGGTCGGCGCCCGGATCGGCTACCGCCGGACAGCCGGCTTCGGACAGCAGGCCGACATCGTGGCCGGCACGCAACGGGGCGAGTAGTCGGTCGATGTCGCTGCTGCGGGTGTGTTCATTCAATTCCACAAGCGACAGTTCCTGCAGCGGCCGTTCAGTGCCGACGGCTTTCAGGAAGGCGCGGGCGCTTTTCGCCTGCTCGACGACGAAATGCGTGAGCGGGCGGATCGTCGCCAAAACTGTCGGGTGCAGCGCCTCGGCCGGGTTCGAAGGGCCGAGCGGGACTGGAATCAGATAGAGGGTGCCGGCCATCAGAGAACGGCGACGCCTTGCTTGCGCAGCATGTCGCACAGGGCGATCAACGGCAGGCCGACCAGGGCGTTCGGGTCGTCGCCGCGCATGCTTTGGAGGAGCGCGATGCCCAACCCTTCGGATTTGGCGGAGCCGGCACAGTTGTAAGCCGGTTCGCGCCGCAGGTAATTCTCGATTTCACTGTCGCTCAACTGACGGAAGGTGACCAGCGTCGGGACGCCACGGACCTCTGCTTGGTCGGTGCGGGCGTTGTACAGGCAAAGGCCAGTGAAGAAGTTGACCGTCCGCCCGGACAGGGCGCGCAGCTGCTCGAGGGCGCGCGGGTGGTTGCCCGGCTTGCCGTAGATCCGGCCGTCCACGGTCGCCACCTGGTCGCTGCCGATAATCAGCGCGTCGGGGTGCTGGTCGGCCACGGCCCGGGCCTTGGCCTCCGACAGGCGTAGTGCGAGGGCCTCCGGGGTTTCGCCGGGTAACGGGCTTTCGTCGGTCTGCGGGTTGGCAACGGCAAACGGCAGGCCCAGGCGGGCGAGCAGTTCGCGCCGATAAGGCGAGGTGGAGGCGAGGATCAGACTTTGCATCGGGAGAAAGCGCCGTGGCAACAAGAGCTTGCGCAGAAGTCTTGAGGCAGCACTTTGTTTTGACTTGGAAAGCCAAAAATAATATCATCTCGCGTTTAAGTCGCAACAGCTACAGATTGAAAAGGATCAACGACGCCTTCGCCTTTGCCCGCGATTCGCGCGTTCTGGAAGGAACGCTGGCGATTGCGGAACTTGAGCGCCTGCATGATTTGCTGGCCGAAGTGACCGGGGAGGTTTCCTGGCATCTCGAAGGGTTCAAGGGGCAACGCGGCGAATTGCTGCTGCAGTTGACGGTAGGCGGAACGCTTCTGCTGGCCTGTCAGCGCTGCCTGCAAGCGGTGCCGTTCGATCTGGATGTCGATAGTCTGCTGGAAATCGTTCCGGCCGGCGTCGAGTTGTCGCAGGACGAGCTGGAAGACGACACCCGGGATTTCCTGCCGGTGGAACGTGAACTGGATGTGGCCGAATTGGTGGAGGACGAGATTCTCCTGGCCCTGCCGGTGGCGCCGCGGCACGAAAAATGTGGTTTGCCGGGGGCTGCCGATGCCGGTGAGCGGGTCAATCCGTTCGCAGCGCTGGCGGGCCTCAAGGGCAAGCCGAACTGATTTTTTTGGAGTAACACAACATGGCCGTTCAACAGAACAAAAAGTCCCCGTCCAAGCGTGGCATGCATCGCGCTCACGATTTCCTGACCGCTCCCCCGGTAGCCGTCGAGCCGACCACCGGCGAGACGCACCTGCGTCACCACATCTCCCCGAGCGGTTTCTACCGCGGCAAGAAGGTCCTCAAGGGCAAGGGCGAGTAATCGTTCAATCAAGGGCAGGCGGTTCCTTGCGAATCGCCTGCCTTTTCTTTTGCCATGACAACCCGCATTGCCATTGATTGCATGGGGGGTGACCACGGTCCGTCGGTGACGGTGCCGGCGGCTATCCATTTTCTTGCAGAACATCCGGCAGCCCATCTCGTCCTGGTCGGTCAGGAGGATGTGTTGCGTCCCTTGCTCGGCGCAGAAGCGGGAAATTCCCGGCTGCGTGTCGTTCATGCCACGGAGGTGGTCGGCATGGACGAGTCGCCGGCGCTCGCGTTGCGCAACAAAAAAGACTCGTCGATGCGTGTCGCCATCAACCTGGTCAAGGCCGGGGAGGCGGATGCCTGCGTTTCGGCTGGCAATACCGGTGCGCTGATGGCCATCTCGCGCTTCGTGCTGAAGATGCTGCCCGGCATCGACCGGCCGGCGATCTGCGCGCCGCTGCCGACTGCCGGCGGGCATACCCATATGCTCGACCTGGGTGCCAACGTCGATTGCGGGCCGGAGCACCTGCTCCAGTTCGGCATCATGGGCGCCATGCTGGTCGAAGCCATGGAGCACAAGGAGCGGCCGACCGTCGGCATCCTCAATATCGGCGAGGAAGAGATCAAGGGCAACGAGGTGGTCAAGGCGGCCGCCGAGTTGCTGCGGGCCTCAGGGCTCAACTTCGTCGGCAACGTCGAGGGCGACGGTATCTACAAGGGCGAGGCCGATGTCATCGTCTGCGATGGTTTCGTCGGCAACGTGGCCCTGAAGACGTCCGAGGGCTTGGCGCAGATGCTGGCTTCAGCGTTGAAGAGCGAATTCAAGCGCAACTGGCTGACCAAGCTGGCGGCCCTGATCGCCATCTCGGTGTTGAACAACTTCAAGAAGCGCTTCGATCACCGCCGCTACAACGGGGCGATCCTGCTTGGGCTCAAGGGCATTTCCGTCAAGAGCCACGGATCGGCCGACGAGCTGGCCTTCGGTACGGCCATTTCCCGCGCCTATGACGCTGCCGAGAACCGTGCCCTCGAGCGGATTTCGGCGCGCATGGCGCAATTGACCGCGGCCCCGGCCGCGGCTGTGGAGAGTCACTGAATGTACGCACGCGTGATCGGCACCGGCAGCTACCTGCCGGGCAATCCCGTCAGCAACGACGACCTGGCGGCACGGGGCATCGATACGAACGACGAGTGGATCGTCTCCCGCACCGGGATACGTAGCCGCCATCTGGCCGAGCCCGGCACCAATTCCAGCGAACTGGGATTGATCGCGGCGCAGCGCGCATTGGAGATGGCCGGTGTCGCTCCGGTTGACCTCGATCTGATCATCGTCGCGACGTCCACGCCGGATTTCATCTTTCCCAGCACGGCCTGCCTGATCCAGGGGCGTCTGGGCAACAAGGGGGCTGCGGCCTTCGACGTGCAGGCCGTATGCAGCGGCTTTGCCTACGCGCTCGGCATCGCCGAGAAGTTCATCGCCTCCGGCAGCCACAAGAAGGCGCTGGTCATCGGTGCCGAAGTGTTCTCCCGCATCCTCGACTGGAACGATCGCGGCACCTGCGTGCTGTTCGGTGACGGTGCCGGCGCCGTGGTGCTGGAAGCGGCCGAGCGGCCGGGTATCCTGGCGACCGCCATGCATGCCGACGGCAGCCAGAACGGCATCCTCAACGTGCCGGGGCAGGTCTGCGGCGGTCAGGTGACCGGCGATCCCTTCTTGCGCATGGACGGCCAGGCCGTGTTCAAGTTCGCGGTCCGCGTGCTGGCAGAGATTGCCGAGGAAGTCTGCACCACGGCCGGCATCCGCACGGCCGATGTCGACTGGCTGATTCCGCACCAGGCCAACATCCGCATCATCGAGGCCACCGGCAAGAAGCTGGGCATCGATCGCGAGCGGGTGATCGTCACCGTCGATCGCCACGGCAACACCTCGGCCGCCTCGGTGCCGCTGGCCCTCGACGAGGCCGTGCGCGACGGGCGCATTCAGCGCGGCCACAAGGTGCTGCTCGAAGGCGTCGGTGGCGGCTTTACCTGGGGCGCAGCCCTGCTCGAATTCTGAACCAGGAGACTTTGAAGATGTCTTTTGCTTTCGTATTTCCCGGCCAGGGCTCGCAGAGCGTTGGCATGATGGCTGCCTACGGCGATGCCACCGTGGTCCGCGCCACCTTTGACGAGGCGTCGGCCGCCTTGGGCGATGACCTGTGGGCGATGGTCGCCGACGGGCCGGCCGAGTTGCTGACCCAGACCGTGAATACCCAGCCGGTGATGCTGACGGCCGGCATTGCCGCCTGGCGCCTGTGGCTGGAAAAAGGTGGCCGCAAGCCGGCGGTCGTCGCCGGCCACAGTCTCGGTGAATACTCGGCGTTGGTCGCCGCTGGCGTCATCGCCTTCAAGGACGCCGTGCCGCTGGTCCGTCTGCGCGCGGCCGCCATGCAGGAGGCAGTGCCGCTCGGTACCGGCGCGATGGCTGCCGTGCTCGGCCTGGACAATGCCGGCATCGCCGCCGCCTGTGCCGAAGCGGCGCAGGGCGAGATCGTCGAGCCGGTCAATTTCAACGCCAACGGCCAGACCGTGATCGCCGGCCACAAGGCGGCCGTCGAGCGTGCCATGGAGGCCTGCAAGGCTCGTGGTGCCAAGATGGCCAAGGCCCTGCCGGTTTCCGCACCGTTCCATTCGTCGCTGATCCGGCCGGCCGCCGACAAACTGGCGGCGCGTCTTGCCGAATTGACGCTGCAGGCGCCGATGATTCCGGTGATCAACAACGTCGACGTCGAGATCGAGAATGATCCGGCCCGCATCAAGGATGCGCTGATCCGCCAGGCCTACAATCCGGTGCGCTGGGTCGAGACGATCCAGAAAATGGCCGCGATGGGGGTGTCCACGGTGGCCGAGTGCGGCCCGGGCAAGGTGCTGGCCGGCCTGACCAAGCGCTGTGCCGATGGTGTCGCCGGCGTCGCGCTGGCCGATGCGGCGGCAATCGAAGCCAACCTCGGCCTGGAGTGAGCGCCATGCTGAACGACAAGATCGCACTCGTGACCGGCGCCACCCGCGGCATCGGCCGCGCCATCGCCCTGGACCTTGGCCGCCAGGGTGCCACCGTGATCGGTACCGCGACCAGCGAAGCCGGTGCCAGCCAGATTTCGGCTTACCTCGCCGAGGCCGGTCTCAAGGGTAAGGGCATCGTCCTCAACGTCACCGACGTGGCCCAGACTGATGCCGTACTCGCCGATGTGGCCAAGGAATTCGGCGCCATCGCCATTCTCGTAAACAACGCCGGCATCACCCGCGACAATCTGGCGATGCGTATGGGCGACGACGAGTGGGATGCCGTCATCGATACCAACCTGAAGGCCGTCTTCCGGCTGTCGCGCGGCGTCATGCGCGGCATGATGAAGGCCCGCTTCGGGCGTATCGTCAATATTTCGTCGGTTGTCGGCTATGCCGGCAATGCCGGGCAGGCCAACTACTGCGCCGCCAAGGCCGGCGTCGCCGGCCTGACCCGCTCGCTGGCCCGCGAGCTCGGCAGCCGCAACATCACCGTCAATTGCGTCGCGCCGGGCTTCATCGCCACCGACATGACGCATGCCCTGACCGAGGAACAGAAGGCTGCGATGCTGGCATCCATTCCGCTGGCCCGTGCCGGTACGCCGGAAGATGTGGCCGGTGCCGTCGGTTTCCTGGTTTCTCCCGCCGCCTCTTATGTCACCGGCACCACGGTGCATGTGAATGGCGGCATGTTCATGGATTGATTTCACCAAGCTGCGGCTTTTGGTAGAATCACAACGTTTTTTTTCGTACCCCCTAGGGGAAGGAGCTTTTCTAATGGATAACATCGTAGAGCGCGTCAAGAAGATCGTCGCCGAACAACTGGGCGTGAACGAAGCGGACATCAAGAACGAGTCCTCCTTCGTGGACGATCTGGGCGCGGATTCCCTGGACACCGTCGAGCTGGTCATGGCTCTGGAAGAGGAATTCGAGTGCGAAATTCCGGACGACCAGGCCGAGAAGATCACCACGGTCCAGCAGGCTGTCGATTACATCCTCGCTAACAAGAAGTAAGCCAATTTCGGTTCACCCAGGCAAGGCCGGCCCTCTAGGCCGGCCTTGCCACATTTGCTTTCGGAGTGCATCTTGGCACGTCGCAGAGTCGTCATCACCGGTCTGGGTCTTATTTCCCCGGTCGGCAACAGCGTCGAGGAAGGCTGGCAGAACATCATCGCCGGCGTTTCCGGTATTGCTCCCATCACCCGCTTCGATACTTCCACGTTTCCGGTCCAGTTCGCCGGCGAAGTGAAGAATTTCGATATCACCCAGTACATTTCCGCCAAGGACGCGCGCCGGATGGACAAGTTCATCCATTACGGCCTGGCTGCCGGCATGCAGGCCGTGCGCGATGCCGGCCTGGACCAGGAAGGTGCGGCTGATCCCGAGCGCGTCGGCGTCGCCATCGGTTCCGGCATCGGCGGCCTGCCGCTGATCGAGGAAACCAAGGAAGAGTACAACGCGGCTGGTGTGCGCAAGGTGTCGCCCTTCTTCGTGCCGGGCTCGATCATCAACATGATCTCCGGCAACCTGTCGATCGAGTTCGGCTTCAAGGGGCCGAACCTGGCCATCGTCACCGCCTGCACCACCGGCACGCATTCGATCGGCGAGGCGGCGCGCATCATCGAATACGGTGATGCCGACGTGATGGTCGCCGGCGGTGCCGAGTCGACCGTCTCGCCGCTCGGCATGGGCGGTTTCTGTGCTGCCCGCGCGCTGTCGACCCGCAACGACGATCCGGCCACGGCCAGCCGTCCCTGGGACAAGGACCGCGACGGCTTCGTGCTGGGCGAGGGTGCCGGCGTCCTGGTGCTGGAAGAGTACGAGCATGCCAAGGCTCGTGGCGCCAAGATCTACGCCGAAGTGGCTGGCTACGGCATGAGCGCCGACGCCTACCACATCACCGCACCGAACATGGACGGCCCGCGCCGTTCCATGGTCAATGCGCTGAAGAATGCCGGCGTGTCGCCGTCCGACGTGCAGTATGTGAATGCCCACGGAACCTCCACGCCGCTCGGCGACAAGAACGAGTCCGATGCCATCAAGGCGGCGTTCGGTGAGGCGGCGCAGAACATCGTCGTCAATTCGACCAAGTCGATGACCGGCCACCTGCTGGGCGGCGCCGGCGGCGTCGAGTCGCTGTTTACGGTGCTGGCCATCCATCACCAGATTTCGCCGCCGACCATCAACATCTTCAACCAGGATCCCGAGTGCGACCTGGACTACTGCGCCAACAAGGCGCGGCCGATGAAGATCGAAGTGGCGCTGAAGAACAACTTTGGCTTCGGCGGAACCAACGGCTCGCTGGTCTTCAAGCGCGTCTGACGGTCGTTCGGCAGGACTAAGAGCGGTGCAGCTTCCGATCACCATCGGGCTGCACCGTTCGCATTTCCAGGAGGCATTTTTGATCGCTCTGGGGCTGCTGGCCAGCCTCGTGGTGCTTCTGTTGCCGCACTCAGTACCGGTTCGTGGGGCGCTTTTGCTGCTGGTCGGTGTACTGGTGGCGTTGGCCTGGCGTCGCCTGGTGCCGCCGCTGTCGGCGATCCGTCTTGAGTCAGACGGGCAGGTTCGTGTGGCCGTGGCGGGTAGCGACGAGTTTCATGCCGCTACGCTGCGGCCCGGCGCCACGGTGCATCCGTGGCTCACGTTGCTCCGTTTCGAACTGGTCGGCGGCCGCCGGTGCACCTTGCCGGTGACGGTGGGGACGGCGACGAGCGAAGATTTTCGTCGTCTACGGGTGTTCCTGCGCTGGCGCGCCGGGTTCAGCGCCCCGGCCGGTAGCCCCGAAGCACCGTATTCCTGATTTTCCCGGCCAGTTCCGGGTAGTCGCGCGAATAGTGCAGGCCACGGCTTTCGCGGCGCAGGATGGCGCAGCGGATGATCAGTTCGGCCGTCAGGACCAGGTTGCGCAATTCGATCAGGTCGTGGCTGACGCGGAAGTGCGAGTAGAACTCGTGGATTTCTCGCTTCAGCAGGCGAACGCGATGCAAGGCCCGCTTCAGGCGCTTGTTGGTGCGCACGATGCCGACGTAGTCCCACATGAAGCGCCGCAGTTCGTCCCAGTTGTGCGAGATGACGACTTCCTCGTCGGCGTCGGTGACGCGGCTCTCGTCCCATTCTGGCAGCGCCGGGAGCGGTTCCGTTCGGGTTGCCAGAATATCGTTGACGGCTGCTTCGGCGAACACGAGGCATTCGAGCAGCGAGTTCGAAGCGAGGCGATTGGCGCCGTGCAGGCCGGTGCACGAAGCTTCGCCGGCAACGTACAGGCCGCCGACCTCGGTGCGGCCGTGCAGGTCGCAAACGATGCCGCCGCAGGTGTAATGGGCGGCTGGCACGACGGGAATCGGCTGGCGGGTGATGTCGATACCGAGTTCCAGGCAGCGGGCGTGGATGTTGGGGAAGTGTTCCCTGATGAAGGCTTCGCCCTTGTGCGAGATATCGAGGAAAACGCAGTCGAGACCGCGCTTCTTCATTTCGAAGTCGATGGCCCGGGCGACGATGTCGCGCGGGGCCAGTTCGGCGCGCTCGTCATGCTCCGGCATGAAGCGGGTACCGTCGGGCAGCGTGAGCAGGCCGCCTTCGCCCCGGACGGCCTCGGAGATCAGGAAGGACTTGGCTTGGGGGTGATACAGGCACGTCGGATGGAACTGGATGAATTCCATGTTGGCGACACGGCAGCCGGCCCGCCAGGCCATGGCGATGCCGTCGCCGGTCGAGGTGTCGGGATTGGTGGTGTACAGGTAGACCTTGCCGGCACCGCCGGTGGCGATCAGCGTGCTGGCGGCACCGATGGTGATCACTTCGCCATTGCGGCTGTCGAGGACGTAGGCGCCGAAGCAGTGCTTTTCATCGGTGCCCAGCTTGGCGCCGGTGATCAGATCGATGGCGATATGGTGTTCCAGCACCGTGATGTTCGGTTCGGCCCGGACCTTCCGGGTCAGGGTTTCCTGGACAGCGGAGCCGGTGGCGTCGGCGACGTGGATGACCCGGCGGGCGCTGTGGCCGCCTTCACGGGTCAGGTGATAGCCGGATTCGTCCTTGGTGAACGGTACGCCTTGCTCGATCAGCCATTCGATGGCCCGGCGTCCGTTTTCGACGACGTGCCGGGTGGCGGCTTCGTCGTTGAGCCAGGCGCCGGCGACCAACGTGTCTTGGATATGGTTTTCGATCGAGTCCTTGCTGTCGAGAACGGCAGCGATGCCGCCCTGGGCCCAGCCGGAAGCCGAGTCCTCCAGTTGCCGCTTGCTGACGAGGGCGACCCGGCAGTGTTTGGCCAGGCGCAAGGCAGCCGACTGCCCGGCCAGGCCGCTGCCGATGATGAGGACATCAAAATTGAGCAAAATCTGTTCTCTGGATGAATGGTTTTGCGCGAAATATAGCACGCAGCAATCGATCCATCCCGTTACAGAAAGTCACAAATAAGGATAACTCCCGATCTGACCGGGAAAAATTGCTGCGCTATACTGCGCTAAAAACGCAAATTTATGATTATCCCCAGGGAACACGAGAGCCATGAGTGAGCGCGAAGTCGATCAGTTGCTGGTCGAACGAGCACAAGGCGGCGATCAGCACGCCTTCGATCAGTTGGTCAGCAAGTACCAGCGCAAGCTGGGACGTCTGCTGTCGCGTTTCATTCGCGACCCGGCGGAGGTCGAAGACGTGTCGCAGGAGGCGTTCATCAAGGCTTATCGCGCCCTGCCGGCCTTCCGCGGCGAGAGCGCCTTCTACACTTGGCTGTACCGGATCGGGATCAACACGGCCAAGAATTATCTGGTGTCGCAGGGGCGCCGGGCGCCGACCTCGACCGAGTACGATGCCGAAGAGGCCGAAGGCTTCGAGGACGCCAGCCAGTTGCGCGACATCAACACGCCGGAGAGCCTGCTGCTGTCCAAGCAGATCGGCCAGACCGTCAATGCCGCGATGGAGGCTTTGCCCGAAGAGCTGCGGACGGCCATCGTGCTGCGCGAAATCGACGGACTCTCCTACGAGGAGATCGCCGGCATCATGGATTGCCCGATCGGAACCGTACGCTCCCGCATTTTCCGGGCCCGGGAGGCCGTGGCGCTGAGGTTGCGGCCGTTGCTCGATACGGCACCGGATCGTCGCTGGTGACCATGGAGCGCGACGGTAGTACGGTATGCGGCGTGGTCCGGGCAGTGCACGGACAACAGGCCGAAGTCGTGGTGGAAGAGGGCGGTTGCGGTCGTTGCCACGAAGAAGGGGGCTGCGGCGGCCAGAATCTGAGCCGGATGTTCTCTAGCGGTCCGCGTGCCTATCGTGTCGATAACCAGTTGGGTGTCGGTGTCGGCGAGCGCGTCACGATTGCCGTCGCGGCGGGTAGCGTCCGCCGGGCCGCCAATCTTGCCTATGGTGTGCCGCTGCTGGCCGCCATCGTCGGCGCTCTGGCCGGGACGGCTCTGTTCGGCGACCCGGGCGGGATTGGAGGGGCGGTTGTGGCCTTTGCGGCAGCGATTGCTTATGTCCGCCAGCGTGCGCAGGCATCCACTGGAAATCCAGCCGAGAGTCCCCATATCGTTTCGCGTTCCTAGCATCACCTGGAGGTATGTCGTCGATGAAACGCCTCATTGCGCTGTTTTCGCTGCTGGTCGTGCATGCATTGGCGCTCGCCCAGACCCGCGGTTTGCCCGATTTCACCGAGTTGGCCGAGAAGCAGGGGCCGGCGGTGGTCAATATCAGCACGACTCAGGTCGTCCGCGGCCACGGGCAGATGATGCCCTTTCCGTTCGACGAGAACGACCCGGCCTACGAGTTCTTCAAGCGCTTTATCCCGCGCCTGCCGGGCGACGGTGCGCCGCGCGAATTCCAGAACAAGTCCCTGGGTTCCGGTTTTATCATCAGCGCTGACGGTTACATTCTGACCAACGCCCACGTGGTCGAAAGCGCCGATGAGGTGATGGTTCGCTTGACCGACAAGCGGGAGTTCAAAGCCAAGACGATTGGTGCCGACAAGCGCACCGACATCGCGCTGATCAAGATCGAGGCGAGCGGCCTGCCGGCCGTGAAGCTGGCCGACCCGGCGCAGTTGAAGGTCGGCGAATGGGTGGTGGCGATCGGTTCGCCGTTCGGGTTCGACAATTCGGTGACGGCAGGTATCGTTTCGGCCAAGGGGCGCGCGCTGCCGCAGGAAAACTACGTACCCTTCATCCAGACCGATGTAGCGATCAATCCGGGTAACTCCGGCGGGCCGCTGTTCAACCTGCGCGGCGAGGTGGTCGGCATCAATTCCCAGATCTACAGCCGCAGCGGCGGCTACATGGGGGTTTCCTTCGCCATTCCGATCGATGTGGCGATGGAGGTGCAGGAGCAGTTGCGCAGCACCGGCAAGGTCAGTCGTGGCCGTCTCGGAGTCGTGATCCAGGAGGTGACCAAGGAGTTGGCCGAGTCGCTGGGCCTGTCGCGGCCGATGGGGGCCGTGGTCAACGCTGTCGAGAAGGGCGGGCCGGCCGAGAAGGCCGGGCTGGAGCCGGGGGACGTGATCCTGCGCTTTGACGGCAAGGCCATCGGCAATTCCGCCGATCTGCCGCGCATGGTCGGTTCGACCCGTCCCGGCACGCGTTCCACGGTGCAGGTCTGGAGGAAGGGCGCGACCCGCGACATTGCCGTGACTGTCGGCGAGATGGTCGAGGAAAAGCCGGTCACCGCGCGTCAGCAACGAGCCCCGCGGGCGCCGGAGCAGGCCGCCAATCGTCTCGGTCTGGTGGTCAGCGAGTTGAGTGCCGAGCAAAAGCGCGAACTGAAGATGGGCGCCGGCCTGCTCATCGAGGATGTCCGCAACGCCGGTGCCCGGGCCGACCTGCGCCCGGGCGATATCGTCATCGCGTTGATCAGCCGCGGGGCGACCACCGAGTTGCGCAGCGTCGACCAGTTCAACCGCCTGCTGGCCCGTTTCGAGAAGGGCAGCAACGTCACGCTGCTGATCCGCCGTGGCGAGATGCAGACCTTTGTCACCATCAGGAATCTCAATGGCAATTGAATTGACCCTGCTCAGCCGCAGTTACTGCCACCTCTGTCACGACATGCACGAGGCGCTGGCGCCGCTGGCCGAAGAGTTCGGGGCTGTCGTCACGGTGCTAGATGTCGATGCCGACCCGGAACTCGAGGCCAAGTACGACGAGCTGGTGCCGGTCCTCCTGCACGGCGCGACGGAGTTGTGCCATTACTTCCTGGACGCGGCCAAAACCCGTGAATATTTGGCTGGAATCCGCTAAAATTCAGGGTCTTCTGAACAGGGAAGGGCGCCGGAAAAGCGCCCTTTTTTACTAGCATCAATGGATCACATCCGTAACTTCTCCATCATCGCCCACATCGACCATGGCAAGTCGACCCTGGCCGATCGCATCATCCACCTCTGCGGTGGTCTTTCCGACCGGGAAATGGAAGCCCAGGTGCTCGACTCGATGGATATCGAGCGCGAGCGCGGCATCACCATCAAGGCCCAGACCGCGGCGCTGAGTTACAAGGCGCGCGACGGCAAGGTGTACAACCTGAACTTGATCGACACGCCGGGACACGTGGACTTCTCCTACGAGGTGTCGCGCTCGCTGTCGGCCTGCGAGGGCGCGCTGCTGGTCGTCGATGCATCGCAGGGGGTCGAGGCGCAGACGGTGGCGAACTGCTACACGGCAATCGAGCTCGATGTCGAAGTGCTGCCGGTGCTGAACAAGATCGATTTGCCTTCGGCCGATCCGGACAACGCCCGGCAGGAGATCGAGGACGTGATCGGCATCGATGCCACCGATGCGGTGCTGGCCTCGGCCAAGACCGGCCTCGGCGTCGAGGATATCCTGGAAGCCGTGGTCGCCCGCGTGCCGTCGCCCAAAGGTGATCCAGAGGCGCCGCTGAAGGCTCTGATCATCGACTCCTGGTTCGACAATTACGTCGGCGTCGTGATGCTGGTGCGCGTCGTCGATGGCGTGATGCGGCCGAAGGACAAGCTCTATTTCATGGCCACCGGCGCCCAGCAACTGTGCGAGCAAGTCGGCGTCTTCTCGCCGAAATCGGTGCAGCGCAGCGAACTGCGCGCCGGCGAGGTCGGTTTCGTCATCTCCGGTATCAAGGAGCTGAAGGCGGCCAAGGTGGGCGACACGATCACCACGGTCGATCGCAAGGCGGCCGAGCCGCTGCCCGGCTTCAAGGAAATCAAGCCGCAGGTGTTCGCCGGCCTCTATCCGGTCGAATCGAACCAATACGATTCACTGCGCGAATCGCTGGAGAAACTTAAGCTTAACGATGCCTCGCTGCAATATGAACCGGAAGTCTCGCAGGCTCTGGGCTTTGGCTTCCGTTGCGGCTTCCTCGGCCTGTTGCACATGGAAATTGTGCAGGAGCGCCTGGAACGTGAATTCGATCAGGATCTGATCACCACCGCGCCGACCGTGGTCTACGAGGTCGTGCAGCGCGACGGCAGCGTTATCCAGGTGGAAAACCCGGCCAAGTTGCCGGAGGTTTCGAAGGTCGAGGAAGTGCGTGAGCCGATCATCACCGCGACGATTTTCGTGCCGCAGGATTACCTGGGCAACGTCATCACGCTGTGCAACCAGAAGCGCGGCAACCAGGTGGACATGCATTACCACGGCCGCCAGGTGAAGCTGGTCTATGAAATGCCGATGGCCGAAGTGGTCATGGATTTCTTCGACAAGCTGAAGTCCTGCTCCAAGGGCTACGCTTCGCTCGACTACGATTTCAAGGAATATCGCGCGGCCGACGTGGTCAAGCTCGACATCCTGATCAACAGCGAGAAGGTCGATGCGCTATCGCTGATCGTGCACCGTTCGAACTCGCAGTACCGCGGCCGCGAACTGGCGTCCAAGATGCGCGAACTGATTCCCCGGCAGATGTACGACGTGGCCATCCAGGCCGCCATCGGCTCGCACATCATCGCCCGCGAGAACGTCAAGGCGATGCGCAAGGACGTGCTGGCCAAGTGCTACGGCGGCGACATCACGCGCAAGAAGAAGCTGCTGGAAAAGCAGAAGGCCGGCAAGAAGCGCATGAAGCAGGTCGGCAGCGTGGAAATTCCGCAGGAAGCCTTCCTCGCCGTGCTGCGCGTCGATAACTGAGAACAACGATGAACTTTGCGCTGATCCTTTTCGTGCTGCTGGTGGTGACCGGCGTGCTGTACGCGATCAACTTCAAGCTGCGCAAGCAGCGCCCGGCCGGAGCCAAGGAACCGGCCTGGGTGGAGTGGGGCGCCGATTTTTTCCCGGTTATCCTGATCGTCTTCGTGCTCCGCTCCTTCCTGTTCGAGCCGTTTAAGATTCCCTCGGGCTCGATGATCCCGACGCTGCTGGTGGGCGACTTCATCCTCGTCAACAAATACACCTACGGCATCCGCCTGCCGGTGATCAACAAGAAGATCATCGCCATCAACGAACCGCAGCGCGGCGACGTGATGGTTTTCCGTTATCCGGAAGACCCGTCGCTCGACTACATCAAGCGCGTGGTCGGCGTGCCGGGCGACGTCGTGGCCTACCAGAACAAGCGCTTGAGCATCAACGGCCAGCCGGTCGAGATGACCAAGACGGCCGATTACCTGCACCCGGAGCGCCTGTACTACTCCGAGCAGTACCTGGCCAAGCTCGGCAATGTCGAGCATCGCCTGCTCAACGACAGCGACGCACCGGCCTTCATTCCCGATGCCGGCCGCTTCCCGCACCGCGAAAATTGCACCTACAATGCCGCGGGTGTGACCTGCAAGGTGCCGGCCGGCCATTACTTCATGATGGGTGACAACCGCGACAACAGCCGCGACAGCCGGGCCTGGGGCTTCGTGCCGGAAGAGAACATCGTCGGCAAGGCATTCTTCATCTGGCTCAATTTCAGTGATCTCGGCCGGATCGGTTCGTTCAAGTAAGGGGACAGCGATGAAACATCAACGTGGCGTGGCAATTTCCGGCTTGCTCTTCTGGGCGGTCATTCTGGTGCTGGTGGCGGTGCTCGGCATGAAAGTCGCGCCGACGGTCATCGAGTATTACAAAATCAAGAAGAGCGCCGAAGGGACGCTGGCCAAGATGGGACCCGAGTCGACCGTCGCGGATGTGCGCAACGCTTTCGACCGCTTCGCCGAAATCGACATGCTCGAGTTTTCCTCCAAGGATCTGGATATCTCCAAGGAAAACGGCAAGATCGTCATCGCCTATGCCTACGAGAAGCGCATTCCGCTGTTCGCCAACGTCAGCCTCGTTATCGACTACCAAGGGGCGGCCGGGCGCTAGGCATGACCGCGCAGTCCGTAGCCGGCCGCCTTGGCCATCAGTTTGCCGATCAGACGCTGCTCCGGACGGCACTGACGCATCGCAGCTTCGGCTCGCCGAACAACGAGCGGCTGGAATTTCTCGGTGACGGCATCCTCGACTGTGTGATCGCCGCCGCCCTCTACAGGCGTTTCGCCGATCTGCCCGAGGGCGATCTGTCGCGGCTGCGGGCCAATCTGGTCCGCCAGGACACCCTGCATCAACTGGCACAGCAACTGCAGATTGGTGATGCCCTGCGTCTCGGCGAAGGCGAACTGAAGAGCGGTGGCGCCCAGCGTCCGTCGATTCTCGCCGATGCGCTCGAGGCGCTGTTCGGCGCCATCTACCTCGAT
>DASUZG010000098.1:0-11181 GCA_036376995.1 Azonexus sp.
CTGCCGCAGGCGCGCCAGGCGCTGCGCGACACCGACACCGCCATCGTCACCGAAGGCTACATGGACGTCATCGCGCTGTCGCAGAACGGCGTCGGCAACGCGGTCGCCACGCTCGGCACGGCAACCACGGCAACGCACGTCGGCAAGCTGCTGCGCCAGGTCGACCGCATCGTCTTCTGCTTCGACGGCGACAACGCCGGGCGCAAGGCTGCCTGGCGGGCGCTGGAGAATTCGCTGGAAGCACTGGCCGACAACAAGCGCCTGGGCTTCATCTTCCTGCCGCCGGAACATGACCCGGACAGCTACATCCGCCAGTACGGCAAGGCCGAGTTCGACCGCCAGGCGGTGCAGGCCATGCCGCTGTCCGATTTCCTGCTGCGCGAACTGGCCCAGCGCTGCGACCTGACCAGCTCCGAAGGCAAGGCGCAGCTGATCTACGAAGCCAAGCCGCTGCTGTTGAAACTGCCGACGCCGCTGTTGCGCCTGCAACTGGTCAAGCGCCTGGCCGAAGCCAGCGGTTTCGCCCAGAGCGAAGTCGAGCGCCTGTGCGAACTGAAGTCCTTCATCCCGGCCGCGCCGCCCAAGGCCCGGCGCACCGCCCCGTCGCTGACCCGCAACCTGTTGCGCATCGTGTTGCACAAGCCGCAACTGGCCGCCCAGCTGCCGCCCGAACTCCTGCCCGACACCCCGGAACGCCCGGCGCTGCTGCGCCTGCACCAGCTCGTGACGGGCAGCCGGGAAGCCGGCAGCTACGCGGTGCTGCGCGAACAGCTGCGCGGCCTGCCGGAGGAAACGATGATCGAGAACGCTGCCTCGGAACTTCTTGGCCAGCCGTTTGACGAAACGGAAGCCGAAACCGAATTCCGCGACACCATCGAAAAGCTGCGCACCGCGGAACAGAAGCGGCGCTTCGACGAACTGCAGATGAAGGCGCAGCAATTCGGCGTGGCCGGCCTGAGCGCGGCGGAAAAGCAGGCCTACATACAGCTTCTTGCTGCACAGCAAAAACGCAGCTAAGTTGTGGTATAATTTATGGTTTTCTCCAATTACATGGAACGTGTTCATGGCTAAGGCAAAAGACACCGCGAAGGAAGCTCCGAAGGCTCGCACCAGCAAAGCCAAGGAGAAGGCTGCTGAAAAGGCGCTGCTCGACGGCGCGATGGCCGAGACTCCGGAGCCGCTCGACGCCGAGGCGCGCAAGACGCGCCTGAAGGCGCTGATCAAGCTCGGCAAGGAGCGCGGTTACCTGACCTACGCCGAGATCAACGACCACCTGCCGGACGACGTCGTCGATGCGGAAAGTATCGAAGCGATCATCTCCACCTTCAGCGACATGAGCATCCAGGTCTTCGACGAGGCTCCGGCCGCCGAAGACCTGCTGATGTCGGACACCGCCGCTGCCGCCACCGACGACGAGGAAGTCGAGGAACAGGCCGAGCAGGCGCTGTCCACCGTCGATTCCGAATTCGGCCGCACCACCGACCCGGTGCGCATGTACATGCGCGAGATGGGCTCGGTCGAACTGCTGACCCGCGAAGGCGAAATCGAGATCGCCAAGCGCATCGAGGAAGGCCTCAAGCACATGGTGCAGGCCATCTCCGCCTGCCCGACCACCATCGCCGACATTCTCGACTCCGCCGCCAAGGTCGAAGCCGACGAAATGCGCATCGACGAACTGGTCGACGGCCTGATCGACCCCAACGCCGTGGTCGCCGAGCCGGCCGCCGAAGTGCCGGAAGAGGAAGAAGCCGGCGACGAGGACGAGTCCGACGACGAGGAAGGCGGCGGCGGTGCCGTCTCGGCCTCCCTGCTGCAACTGAAGGCCGATGCGCTGGAGCGCTTCAAGATCATCCGCGGGCTGCACACCAAGATGCAGAAGGCGCTGACCAGCAAGGGCTCGCAGGACAAGGCCTATCTCAAGCTGCAGCAGCAGATTTCCGACGAGCTGATGAACATCCGCTTCACCTCGCGCTCGATCGAGCGCCTGTGCGACAGCGTGCGCGGCATGGTCGAGCAGGTCCGCGGCTCCGAGCGCAAGATCCAGCAACTCTGTGTCGACCGCGTGAAGATGCCGCGGCCGCAGTTCATCCAGTCCTTCCCGGGCAACGAGATCAATCTCGACTGGGTCGACGGCGAAATCGCCGCCGCGCCGAAGAGCTACGTCGCCATCCTGACCCGCAGCGCGCCGGACATCAAGGAAGAGCAGAAGAAGCTGCTCGCCCTGCAGGACCGCATCGGCATTCCGCTGAAGGAACTGAAGGAAATCAACAAGCAGATGTCCACCGGCGAAGCCAAGGCCCGTCGCGCCAAGCGCGAAATGACCGAGGCCAACCTGCGCCTGGTGATCTCCATCGCCAAGAAGTACACCAACCGTGGCCTGCAGTTCCTCGACCTGATCCAGGAAGGCAACATCGGCCTGATGAAGGCCGTGGACAAGTTCGAATACCGCCGCGGCTACAAGTTCTCGACCTACGCCACGTGGTGGATCCGCCAGGCCATCACCCGCTCCATCGCCGACCAGGCGCGGACCATCCGCATCCCGGTGCACATGATCGAAACGATCAACAAGATGAACCGGATCAGCCGCCAGATCCTGCAGGAAACCGGCGCCGAGCCGGATCCGGCGACGCTGGCCAAGAAGATGGACATGCCCGAGGACAAGATCCGCAAGATCATGAAGATTTCCAAGGAGCCGATCTCCATGGAAACCCCGATCGGCGACGACGACGACTCGCACCTGGGCGACTTCATCGAGGACCAGGCCACCCTGGCCCCGGCCGACGCGGCGATGTACTCGAGCCTGCGCGGCGTCACCAAGGAAATCCTCGACACCCTGACGACGCGCGAAGCCAAGGTGCTGCGCATGCGTTTCGGCATCGAGATGAACACCGACCACACGCTGGAGGAAGTCGGCAAGCAGTTCGACGTCACCCGCGAACGCATCCGTCAGATCGAAGCCAAGGCCCTGCGCAAGCTGCGTCACCCGAGCCGTTCCGACAAGCTGCGCAGCTTCATCGACACCAGCGGTAACTAAGCTTTACCGGGCCTGTAGCTCAGTCGGTTAGAGCAGAGGACTCATAATCCTTTGGTCCACGGTTCAAGTCCGTGCGGGCCCACCAGTAACGAGCATTGCGGCCCAACCCCAGCCGGGGTTGGCCTTGTGCTTAAAGGATGGCAGCAGACTGCCCCGGTGCCGATGCACGGCCCGGGCTGGCGGCGGCCATCGGCATTTCGAGAAAGGTCCCCCATGCATACCGAATCCATCCTCACGCACCTCAAGAAGCACGGCCAGCTGCTCGACGCCGAGATCGCCAAGGGCACCGGCATCGGCCTGCAGGAAGTGCGCGACTCGCTGCAGGAACTGTCGGCCCGCAAGGCCATCTCCACCTGCAGCATGACCACCTTCAAGGATGGCAAGCCGGTCGAAGGCATCTTCTGCCGCGTCGCCGGCTACATCCCGTCGGCCGCTCCCGGCCGCAAGCCCGGCGTCAAGAGCTGACGCCCGCGGCTGCTGGCGTGATCGGCAGCGGCGTACTATCATCGCCGCCATGACCCGCTGGCAGCCCACTCCCGGCGCTATCGCCACCTACACCGGCCAGACCCGCGCCGGGCGGCGCAACGTCCGCGTCGTGGCCGAGGCGGTGGCTGGCCACCTGATCGTCGAGGCCATCGGCCGCAAGGGCGCCTGCGTGCGCTTCACGGTCAAGCGCCACAGCTTGGTCCAGCCGCAACCCGATCTGTTCGACTGAGCCGCCGCCGAGCGGCGGCGCTGCTTATAATCCCGGGATTCAACCTCAAGAGGAGTCCCGTCGTGTCCGGTCGCCAGTTGTCGTCCCTGCTCGTCCTCCTGCTCGCCAGCGGCACCGCGCTGGCCGAGATCAAGATCGGCGTCATCGCCTCGTCGACCGGCCCGACCGCCGTCGTCGGCATTCCGCAGAAGAACACCGTCGCCCTGCTGCCAACCGAGATCGGCGGCCAGAAGGTGTCCTACATCGTGCTCGACGACGCCTCCGACCCGACCAATGCCGTCACCAACGTCAAGAAGCTGATCGGCGAACACAAGGTCGATGCGCTGATCGGCCCGACCACGACGCCGGCGGCGCTGGCCATGCTCGATTTCGTCGCCGAGTCGAAGGTGCCGCTGGTCACCACCGTCGGCTCCTCGGCCGTGATCCAGCCGCTCGACGACAAAAAGCGCTGGGTCTTCAAGACCACCCAGAACGACGACCTGATCGCCGAGGCCCTGCTCGAGAACATGAGCACCGCCGGCGTCAAGAGCATCGGCTTCGTCGGTTTCAACGACCCCTATGGCGAGAACTGGTACAAGGTTTTCGCGCCGCTGGCCGAGAAGGCCGGCCTGCGCGTGGTCGCCAGCGAGCGCTACAACCGTACCGACCAGTCGGTGACCGGCCAGGTGCTCAAGCTGATCAGCGCCCGGCCCGACGCCGTGCTGATCGCCGCCACCGGCAGCCCGGCCGTGCTGCCGCAGGCCGGCCTGCTGGACAAGGGCTACAAGGGCCGCATCTACCAGACGCACGGCGTCGCCACCAACGACTTCATCCGCATCGGCGGCAAGGCGGTCGAAGGCACGCTGATGGCCGGCGGCCCGATGCTGGTCGCCGCCGATCTCGCCGCCGCCAATCCGATCCGGCCGGTGGCCCAGGGCTATATCGCGGCCTACGAGGCGAAGTACGGTGCCGGCACGATGTCCACCTTCGGCGCCAACACCTTCGACGCCGGCCTGCTGCTGCAAAAGAGCATCCCCCAGGCGCTGAAGGCGGCCAAGCCGGGCACCCCGGAATTCCGCAGCGCGCTGCGCGACGCGCTCGAAACGGCGCGCGAGGTGGTCGGCGCCCAGGGCGTCTTCAACATGAGCGCCAGCAACCATAACGGCATGGACCGCCGCGCCCGCGTGATGATGGTGGTCAAGGGCGGCAAGTGGGTGCTGCTCAACGACTGAGCGCCCGGCCGGCGGGAGAATGCCGCCCCGCCGGCGTCTTACTTTTTGGCCGGACGCCCGGTCTTGATGCGCTCGATGCGCCCCATCACCGCCTTCAGTTCGGCATCGTTGAGTGCCGCCAGCAGCAGCACGCCGGCGCGCAGCAATTCGCTTTTCTTGCAGGCGCCGCCGAGCCGCTTCTTCAATTCGCCGATACGGGCGTACTCGGCTTCCGGCATGGCGAAACTGTCGCGCACCAGCTTCACTTTGCGGGCCTTGCCCGGCTTCTCGTCCTTCGCCGCCTTGCCGGGCGCGGCCGGCTGCTTCAGGTGCTGCGGCTGCGCGTACTTGATCGCCTGCGCCTGTTCCAGCGCCTCGGCCAGCAGTTTCTGGTTCTTGTCCACGGTGGCGTCGACCGCCGACGGCTTGCGCGCCGGCTTCGGCCGGACGGTCGTCGGCGCGGTCGCGCCCTGCCGGGCGGCCGGCGCTTCCCGGTCGCGGTCTGTTGCATCGGTCATTGCGTTCTCCTGGTTCGTTCGCCTGCGCAGTTTAGTGTTTCCGCCGGCGGCGAAAGTTAAACTTTTTTGACGGGTAAAATGGCGGCCGACAACGCTTTCCCAGGAGACCCCCGCATGACCCAGGACGAACTCAAACAGGCCGTCGCCCAGGCCGCCGCCGACTACGTCGCGCAGCACGCGCCGGCAGGCAGCATCATCGGCGTCGGCACCGGCTCGACGGCCAATTTCTTCATCGATGCGCTGGCACCGCTGAAGGACCGCTACAAGGGCGCCGTCGCCAGTTCGGAAGCGACCCGCAAGCGTCTCGAAGGCCATGGCATCGCCGTGCTCGACCTCAACGACGTCGAGCACATCCCGGTCTATGTCGATGGCGCCGACGAGGTCGATGGCGGGCTGAACATGATCAAGGGCGGCGGCGGCGCGCTGACGCGCGAGAAGATCGTCGCCGCGGTGGCCGGCACCTTCGTCTGCATCGCCGACGGCTCGAAGCTGGTCGACACCATGGGCAAGTTCCCGCTGCCGGTCGAGGTCATTCCGATGGCCCGCGCCCACGTCGCCCGCGAACTCGCCAAGCTCGGCGGCACGCCGGTGCTGCGCGAAGGCTTCGTCACCGACAATGGCAATCTGATCCTCGATGTGCGCGGCCTGTCGATCACCGATCCGAAAGGCCTGGAAGCGCAGATCAACCAGATCGTCGGCATCGTCACCAACGGCCTGTTCGCCGTTCGCCCCGCCGACGTGCTGCTGCTCGGCACCGCCGAGGGCGTCCGCCGCATCGGCTGAGTTCCGGCCGTCGCCGCGGCCCGCCGCATGCCCATCGCCCCCCGCCTCTTCCGCCGTTGCCGCCGGCCAGCCGGCGCTCTGCTGCTCGCTGCCGCCCTGGCCCTGCCGGCTTACGGCAAGGAACGCCAGGTCACGGTCGGCGTCTATGAGAATGCCCCGAAGATCCTGCTGACGGCCCAGGCCGGAGCGGGCGGCATGCTCGGCGAACTGCTCGGCGAAATCGCCGAACGCGAGGGATGGACGCTACGCGCCGTGCCCTGCGTCTGGCGCGACTGCCTGGCCGCGCTCGAGCGCGGCGAGATCGATTTGCTGCCCGACCTGGCCTACACCGACGAGCGGGCCCGGCTCTACGACGTGCACGCGACACCGGCGCTGCACGGCTGGTCGAACGTCTACCGGCCGCGCGGCAGCACCCTGAACTCCTTCGCCGATCTCGACGGCAAGCGCCTGGCGGTGCTCGACGGCTCGATCCAGCAGGCCTACCTGCGCGAACTGCTGGCCGGCTTCGGCGTGCGCGCCGAACTGGTGCCGGTCGCCTCGCTGCAGGAAGGCTTCGCCCTGGCGGCCCGCGGGACGGTCGATGCTGCGGTGGCCAACCGCTTTTTCGGCGAGCGCCACGCCGGCGCCCACCAGCTGACGCTGTCACCGATGATGTTCCAGCCGACCCAGCTGTACTACGCCACCCGCAAGGGCCACAACGGCGACCTGCTGACGGCCATCGAGAAGCATCTCGACCGCTGGCAGAGCGAGCGCAGTTCGCCGTACTACCGCATCTTCGATCGCTGGATGGGGCCGCCACCGGCGAGCGGCCTGCCGTCCTGGGTCTGGCCCGGCATCGCCGCGCTCGGACTGCTGCTGCTCGGCACGCTGGCCGGCAACGCGCTGCTGCGCCGCCGGGTCGCCGAAAAGACCGCGGCCGTCGAACTCGGGCAGACCGCGCTGCGCCACAGCGAGGCCCGTTACCGGGCGCTGTTCGACGATGGCCACACGCCGATCCTGATCGTGGCTCCGGACGACGGCCGCATCGTCGACGCCAACCCGGCCGCCGCCGCCTTCTACGGCCAGCCGCCGGGCGAGCTGCTCGGCCGCGCGCTGCCGGAACTGGCGCGGCTGGCACCGGCCGCCACGGCCGCAGCGCTGGAGCGGCTGCGCCAGGGCGACCCGGCGCCGTTGTTTACCCGGCACTACATGACCGACGGCACGCCGCGCGAAGTCGAGGCCCACTGCGGCACCATCCGCCTCGACGACACCGACTACCTCTACGCCATCGTCCATGACGTCGGCGCCCGCCGCCAGACCGAGGAGCAGTTGCGCAAGCTGTCGCAGGCGGTCGAGCAGAGTCCGGCCAGCATCATCATCACCAACCTCGCCGGCGAGATCGAATACGTCAATGCCGCCTTCGAACAGGCCAGCGGCTACCGCCAGGCCGAGGTGCAGGGCCGCAACCCGCGCCTGCTGCAATCCGGGGAGACCGACCCGGAAACCTACCAGGCGCTGTGGGATGCGCTCGCCGACGGCGAAGTCTGGAAGGGCGAATTCCGCAACCGGCGCAAGGACGGCAGCGTCTACCCCGAACTGGCGGTGATCGCCCCGGTCCGCGACGCCGCCGGGCGGACCACCCACTATGCCGCGGTCAAGCAGGATCTCAGCGAACAGAAGCAACTGCAGCAGGAGCTCGAGCACCACCGCCAGGATCTCGAGGCGCTGGTCCGCCAGCGTACCGAGGAACTGCACCTGGCGATGGCCCAGGCCGAAGCCGCCAACAATGCCAAGAGCGCCTTCCTGGCCAACATGAGCCACGAGATCCGCACGCCGATGAACGCCATCCTCGGCATCACCCACCTGCTCGCCCAGGAAAACCCGACGCCGCAGCAGGCGGCGCGCCTGCACAAGGTCGATGCGGCGGCCCAGCACCTGCTGTCAGTGATCAACGACATCCTCGACCTGTCCAAGATCGAATCCGGCCGGATGCAGATCGAGCGCACCGACTTCCTGCTCGCCGACGTGCTCGACCACGTCGCCGGCCTGGTCGGCGAACTGGCCCGCGGCAAGGGGCTGCAGTTCGAGGTCGAGCGCGGCAACGTGCCGGCCTGGCTGAACGGCGACCCGACCCGGCTGCGCCAGGCGCTGCTCAACTACGCCACCAACGCCATCAAGTTCACCGCGCACGGCACCGTCCGCCTGAGCGCCCGCGTCGACGCCGACGACGGCGACTCGCTGCTGGTCCGCTTCGCCGTCCAGGATACCGGCATCGGCATTGCCCGCGACAAGCTGCCGCGCCTGTTCCGCGCCTTCGAGCAGGCCGACGTCTCGACCACCCGCAAATACGGCGGCACCGGCCTTGGCCTGGCCATCACCCGGCGCCTGGCCGAATTGATGGGCGGCGAGACCGGGCTCGACAGCGCGCCCGGCCGCGGCAGCCTGTTCTGGTTCACCGCCCGCCTGCAGCATGGCCAGGGGCCGCTGCCCGACGACGCCGGGCTGACGCCGGCCGATACCGACGCCGAATTGCGCCGCCGCGGCGCCGGCCGGCGCCTGCTGGTGGTCGAGGACCATCCGGTGAACCAGGAAGTGGCCGTCGATCTGCTGCAGGCGGTCGGCCTCGAAGCGGATGTCGCCGGCACCGGCAGCGAGGCCGTGGCGATGGCCGCGCGCCGGCACTACGACCTGGTGCTGATGGACATCCAGATGCCGGAAATGGACGGCCTCGAAGCAACCCGCGCCATCCGCCGGCTGCCCGGCTGGGAACGCACGCCGATCCTGGCCATGACCGCCAGCGCCTTCGCCGAGGACCAGCGCGACTGCTTTGCCGCCGGCATGAACGATTTCGTCACCAAGCCGGTCAGCCCGCAACTGCTGCACGCCCGCCTGCTGCGCTGGCTGCCGCACACCGCCCCGGAAGCCGCGGCGACCGACCCGGCAACGCTGCTCGCCGGCCTGCACGGCATCCCCGGGCTCGACATCGCGGCCGGACTGCACGTGGTCCGCAACCGCCCGGCGCAGTACCTGCACCTGCTCGAAATGTTCGCCGAACGCCACCGCGACGATCTCGCGCAATTGCGCCGCACGCTGGCCGCCGGCCAGGCCGAAGGCGCCCGCCTGATCGCCCATTCACTGAAAGGCGTCGCCGGCAACCTCGGGGCCGGCGAGTTGCAGCAGCAGGCTGCCCGGCTCGAAGCGGCACTCAAGGCCGGTACCGCCGGCGCGGCGCTGGAGCCGTTGCTGGCCGCCGTCGCCGAGGCTCATACCGGCCTGCTCGACGGCCTGCGCCAGCACCTGCCGCAGCTCGCGCCGAGCACCCCCGCCGCCGTCGACTGGCCGGCCCTGCAGCAACTGCTCGGCGAACTCGAAGCCCTGCTCGAAACCGCCGACCTCGAAGCCTATCAGCGCTGCACCGCGCAGGCCGGGCTGATCCGCGCCGCGCTGGGCGATATCGGCAACCGCCTGGTCGGCGAGATCGAGGCCTTCGCCTTCCCGGAGGCGCTGGAAACCCTCGCCGCCATCCGCCGCAACCATCCGGCGCTGGGCAGCAGCGCCTGAAAAAGCAACGGCCCCGCGAACGGGGCCGTCTGTCGGGGTGCGGTCGCCGGCCGGCGCTCAGGCCTTGGGCGGCACGTAGCCCTGGATCTGGTCGGCGCCTTCGCCGAAGAAGTGCTTCTCGACCTGTTCGGAGAGGTACTTGCGATGCCGCGCATCGACCAGGTTCAGGCGGTTCTCGTTGATGATCATGGTCTGCATCTTGATCCACTGCTGCCAGGCTTCCTTCGAGACGTTCTCGAAGATGCGCTGGCCGAGGGCGCCCGGGTAGGGCGGAAAATCGAGGCCTTCGGCTTCGCGGCCGAGCTTGATGCAATTGACGGTACGTGCCATGTGTTGCTCCGTGCTTAGGGGTTGATGGCGGCCATTATAAGGTCTTGAACAGGACCTTCGAACGCCGCTGATAGTTGTACATGTCGCGCTTCTTGGCCGGCAGGTCGTCGACGGTGCCGAGCTTGAAACCGCGCTCGACGAACCAGTGCTCGGTGCGCGTGGTCAGCACGAACAGGCGCTTGATGCCGAGCTTCCTGGCGCGCCGCTCGATGCGCCGCATCAACTGCTCGCCGTAGCCCCACTCGCGATGGTCCGGATTGACGGCCAGGCAGGCGAGTTCGGCTTCCTCCTCGGAATGCGGGTAGAGCGCCGCGCAGCCGACGATGATGTTGTCGTGGAGCATGATCGAGAAGTGCTCGATCTCGCGCTCCAGCAGTTCGCGCGGCCGGTGCACCAGGATGCCTTCGGCTTCCATCGGTTCGATCAGCGCGATCAGTGCGGCGATGTCGTCGGGCTTGGCTTCGCGGATGTTTTCCAGCGATTCGCGGGTGACCACGGTGCCGACGCCGTCGTGGGTGAACAGTTCGCGCAGCAGCGCGCCGTCCTGCTGGTAGCCGATCAGGTGCACCCGGCCGACGCCGGCGCGCGTCGCCCGCATGCTGCACGGCAGGTAGCGGCGGATGTCGGGCGACAGCCAGTCGCCGCCGCTGAGCATCTTGTCCACCTCGTCGGCGGTCATCGCGTCGAGCAGTTCGCCGTCCTTGTCGGTGACGCCGCGGCTGTCGGTCAGATACACCAGCTTGTCGGCGCGGATGGCCACGGCCACGGCCTCGGCCGCCTCTTCCATCTGGAGGTTGAAAATCTCGCCGGTCGGCGACGGTCCCTCGCAGTTGAGCAGCACGATGTTGCCCAGACCGAGCTGGGCGTTGATGCCTTCAGCGTCGACCTTGCGCACCTTGCCGGCGTACTGCATGTCGATGCCGTCGAGCACGCCGATCGGCTGGCCGGTGATGAAGTTGCCGCCGATCACGCGGATCCGGCTGTTGGCCATCGGCGTATTGGGCAGGCCCTGGGAGAGCATCGCCTCGATTTCGAGATAGACGCTGCCGACCGCGTCGAGCACGCAGTCGA
>DASUZG010000099.1:0-3735 GCA_036376995.1 Azonexus sp.
CGAGGCCATCGCGCTGTGCGAGGACCTGCAGGACTACGTCAGCCGCGAACTGCTGGAAGACCTGCTCGAACACTGCGAGGAAGCCATCGACTGGCTGGAGACGCAGCAGACGCTGATCGTCGATGTGACCCTGCCGAACTACCTGCAGGCCCACATGGAGCCGGGCGAGGACTGATCCCGCCGGCCATGCCGGAAAGCTACGAGGCCGCGGATTCCGCGGCCTTTTTCTTTGCCGGCCGGTTCAGGCCGCGACGACGATCGGAAAACTCGCCCGCAAACCGTCGGCCACGGGCACGAAGGGCACCGTCAGCGCCGCCCGCTCGGCGGCATCGAGCCGGCGCCACAGGAAATCAGCCGGGTTGCCGGGGTCGCCGTCGACGTAGAGCTGGGTGGTCAGCAGTTCGCGCCGGCCGAGGCGGACCTTGACGTGGATGTGCGGCGTGCGCCCGCTGTAGGCCGCCGGGCGGATGGTGCGGAAGCGGTAGCGGCCGTCGGCGCCGACCGCGACGCGGCCGAAGCCCTGGAAGCGCGGATCGGCCAAGTCGCCGTCGCCGGGGTGGTGGTAGTGCCCGGCGTGGTCGCATTGCCAGATCTCGACCACGGCGCCGGCCACCGGTTTGCCGCCGGGATCGACGACGCTGCCGTCGAGCCAGACGGCACGGCCTTCGGGATAGGCCAGGGCGCCGTTGCGCAGCAGATCGGCATCGGCATCCGCCGGCAGTTGCGGCGGGTAGAACGGGCCTTCGGTCTGCGCCGGCGTCAGCCGCGTGCCGGCCGCGCGGGCATGGGCGCCGAGCAGCAGGGCCGGGGCCACGGCCAGCACGGCGGCGACGGTGCGGCGGCGCGACAGGCCGTGCGTGGTGAGCGGTACGGCGGCGCGTTCAGGATGCATGGCAAACCTCCGGTAACGCTGGTTCGAGACCGCCCGGCGCGCGAAGTTCCGCCGGCCTACAACCGGAAGCGCGCCGGTGCCAGGCGGCGCAACCGGCGGCCGAGCACGTCGCGAAAGCGCGGGCTGTGCAGCGCGACGGCACCGGCCAGGCCGACCAGGCAGCCGAGCACGGTATCGGCCAGGCGCGCCTGCAACAGGCCGTCCGGCGGCGTCAGCCCGAGATGCGGCGCATCGGCCAGCAGGATGGTCAGCGGCGTGATGAACACCACCGCCAGGCCGTAATGGCGTACCACCAGGGTCTCGATCACGAAGGCCAGCAGCATCATCAGCAGGGCCACGCTCCAGGGGTCGAGCGGCAGGCGCAACAGCGCCCCGGCCAGCAACAGGCCGAGGCCGGTCCCGACGATGCGCTGCAGCTGCTTGCTCCACACGGCGCGCAACGAGACGCCCTGGATCACCGCCAGGCAGCTGACCGGCACCCAGTACGGGCGCTCCAGCTGCAGCAACTGGGCCAGCGCCAGCGAAATGCCGACGCAGGTGCCGATCACGATCGAGTCGAAGATGACGAAATCGAAGCTGGCCGGCGCCAGCGGCCGGACCGGCTGCGGCGGCTGGCGGCGCAGCGCGTGCAGGCTGTAGCCGAAAGCGATCAGGCAGGCCAGCAGGCAGCCCATGGTCAGCAGGCCGACCTGGTGCGGCACCTCGTCCACCGCCAGCGGCGAATAGGCGCCGATCGCCGCGGCCATGATGAAGAACAGGCTGCCCGGCGGGCCGACCAGGTAGAAACGGCACAGCATCGACATCAGCACCGCGATGACCGTCAGCACCGGCACCTCCAGGCCCGGCAGGAACTGGCTGAGCAGCCCGAGCGCGAAGCAGGCGCACATGGCGAAGGCGGCGGCCAGCAGTACCACCATCCGGTGCGACAGCGGCGTCTCCGGCAGGTACAGGAAGACCAGGCCGCCGAGCGAGGACACCAGCCCGTATTCGATCCGTCCGAAGCCCGCGCCGACCAGCAGCGGCAGGCCGATCGCCAGCGCCGCGCAGAACGGCATCGGCCAGCGCCGATCGCTGGCATTGACCGTGGTCAGCTCGCGCCATTCGTGGCGCACCTGCGCCAGCCCCCGCTCCCACCACCCTGCTCCGCTCAAGCGCGCTCTCCCTCTGCGTCATGCCCGCGGCGCAGTCTACCGGCTTTTGCCCGGCCCCCGGCGAGAGGCCGCCTCACGCGGCGTGCTGCTTGATCCAGGCGACGTAGCGGTCCATCCAGCCCTGCAGGAAAGCCTTGCTGCCGGCACCGATGCCGCCGTCGGCATCGAACAGGCCCTCCTTGGCCTGGACGAAGGCTTCCGGCTGGCCCATCGTCGGCACGTCGAGATAGGCCAGCATGTTGCGCAGGTGCTGCTGCGCCAGCGCCGTACCGATGGCCCCGACCGAAATGCCGATCACCCCGGCCGGCTTGCCGGCCCAGGCGCTCTGGCCGTAGGGGCGCGAGGCGTGGTCGATGGCGTTCTTCAGCACGCCGGGAATCGAGCGGTTGTATTCCGGCGTCACGAACAGCAGGCCGTGCGCCGCCTTGATCTCCTCCTTCAGCCGCAGCACCGCCGGCGCCGGATGGCCGTCGTCGTCCTGGTTGTACAGCGGCAGATCGCCGATCTGTACCTGCTTGAAGGAAAACTCCGCCGGCGCCAGGCGGACGAGGGCCGTGGCCAGCTGGCGGTTGAAGGACTCACGGCGCAGGCTGCCGACAATGACGGCGATCTGGTATTGGTTCATGGCGGTCTCCGTTTTTGGTGGGGAAAGACTATTAACGGAGACCCTGCCCATGTCGTTTGGTTCAGCCCGCCGGCTGCCCGGCGGCGATCGCGGCGTGCCGCGGGCAGGAGACGAGGTGGTCGTTGACCAGCCCGGCCGACTGCATCAGCGCGTAGCAGATGGTGCTGCCGACGAACTTGAAGCCGGCCTTCTGCAGCGCCTTGCTCATCGCATCCGACTGGGCGGTGCGCGCCGGCACCTCGCTCAGCGCCTGCCGGTGATTGGTCAGCGGCTGGCCATCGACGAACTGCCACAGGAAAGCGGCCAGCGACTGGCCGCCGGCCTGCAGGGCCAGGCAGGCGCGGGCGTTGCCGATGGCGGCGGCGATCTTGGCCCGGTTGCGGACGATGCCGGGATCGGCCAGCAGCGCCGCAACCTTGGCCTCGTCGTAGGCGGCCACCGTGGCCACGTCGAAGCCGTCGAAGGCGCGCCGGTAGTTGTCGCGCTTCTTCAGGATCGTCGCCCACGACAGGCCGGCCTGGGCGCCTTCGAGCACCAGCAGTTCGAACAGCGCGCGGTCGTCGTGAAGCGGCACGCCCCATTCCGTGTCGTGGTACTGGCGGTACAGGTCGAAGCCTTCGCACCAGGGGCAGCGTGGCCCGTCCGTCATATCATTCCTCCCGTTCCGATGGCAATTGGCCCAGCCGCCAGCCGAGCAGGCCCCACAGCACGGCCACCGGCGCCACCAGCAATGCGATGGCGGCGGCGCCCAGGCTGAGGCCGGCGAGCCCGGCGTAAATCCAGCCGCTGAGCAGATCGCCGCCACGATACACGGCGGCGTCGATGAAGGCCTTGGATTTGTAGCGCTGCTCGCGCGTCAGCCGGGTGAACAGCACCTCGCGCGCCGGCTTGGCCAGCGCGTGGCGGCTGCTGTCGTAGAGCACGCGCACCACCAGCAGCGCACCGAGGGCGCCGGCCGCCCCGGCCTGGCCGAGGGTGAACAAGCCGAGCGCCGCCACCGCCGGCAGCACGGCCAGCGTCGCCCCGACGCCGAGCAGGGCAAGGAGGCGGGCGGTCAGCAGGCCCTG
>DASUZG010000100.1:0-8982 GCA_036376995.1 Azonexus sp.
CAGGCCGCCGCAGGCGAAGCCGGCGAGTGCCCGCGGCAGGCGCAACTGCAACACCACCTCGGCACCGCCCTCGGCACCGCCGAGCAGCGCCGCCAGCACCTCGGCCGGCGCCACCCGGTAGCTGCCGACCAAGAGCGCCAGGCCGATACTGACCAGCGCCAGCACGGCCAGGCTGGCGAGGATCAGGGCGGCGCGGCGGCGGCTGGGCATGGGCGTTACTGCGGGCTGTAGCGGATGCCGATGAAGGCGTTGCGGCCCGGGGTGGCGTATTCGTTGTAGGGCATCAGCGTACTTTGCACCAGCGTGTAGTCCTTGTCGAAGACGTTGCCGATGCGGGCGAACAGCTTCCAGTCGCGGTCGATGGCGTAACTGCCGTCCAGGTTGAGCAAGCCGTAGCCGGGCAGTTTCTGGGTATTGGCGCGGTCGTTGTAGCGGCTGCTGGTGGCCTGCAACTGGGCGCCCAGGCTGAAGGCGCCCAGGTGGCGGCGAACTTCCACAGTAGCCGTGCGCGGGGCGCGGCGCTGCAGCGTGTTGTCGGTTTCGTCGTCCTTGGCGCTGAGCACGTCGGCGGCGCCGCGCAATTCCCACTGCGGGCCGCGGTGCGCGGCGGCCAGCGAGAGGCCCTTCAGCGTTGCGCTGTTAAGGTTGCCGTAGGTGCCGATCCAGGAGGTCAGAGCGGTGCCCGGCACGTAGTCCAGCAGGTCGTCGACACGGTTGTGGTAGGCGGTCAGCGAGGCGGTGTCGCGGCCCTGCTCGTAATGCAGGCCGATTTCCCGGGTACGCGAGCGTTCGGGTTTCAGGTTCGGGTTGCCCTGGAAGAAATTGACCTGGTCGAGCGGCCAGTACAGGTCGTTGAAGGTCGGCGCGTGGAAGGCAGTGCCGAAGCCGGCGCGGGCAGTCCAGGCGCCGCCGAAGTGGTAGCCGTAGCTCAAGGAGCCGGTTTCGTGCTGGCCCAGGCGCTGGATCCGGTCGCTACGCACGCTGGCTTGCAGCGAATGCGCCCCGATCGTGCCCTGGTAGCCGAGTCCGAGCGAGCGCGTCCACTGTTCGGTGACGACGAAGGTCTGGGTCGACCGGACCTCGATATCGCGCCAGTCGGCGAAGGCCAGCAGGCGATGCTGACGGGCGAGTTCGAATTCGTTCTGCCACGACACCTGTTGCTGGGTGGTTTCGTATTTCTGGCGTGTTTCGGGCACAGCGGCGGTTGGATCGAAGCGCCAGTTGAGCACCTCGTCGCGGCTTTGTCCGATGCGCAGCGTGGTGGTCCAGAACGGGGTGGCCCGCAGCGTGGCATGGGTTCCATAGGAGGAGAGACGCTGCTCCTGGCGGTTGTTGTAATTGGCCGTGCAGACCATGCCGAAATCGTCGCAGTTGGTGCTGTCGAATTCCTTGCGCGAGCTGATGTACAGCGCATCGGCGCCGATCTGCAGGGCGTCGTTGATTTTCTGGCTGACCTTGCCCGAGACGTTGCGGTTGCGATAAGCGTCGTCATCCGGGTTGTACATGTCGAAGAGGCCGCCCTTGGGCGCGCGGATCGAACTGAAACTGTCGCTGGTCTCCCAGCCGGCCTGCAGGTTGAAGCGGGTGTCGCCAAGCTGGCCGCCGTAGCCGGCCGAGCCGATGTGGGTGCCGTCGCTGCCGGCACCGAGGCTGATATTGGGGCGTGGGCGACCTTGCACCTGGCGCGTGAATACCTGGATCACGCCGCCGATGGCGTCGCTGCCATACAGCGAACTGGCAGCCCCGCGCAGCACCTCGATGCGCTCGATTTGCTCGAGCGGCAGATGCTCGAGCGCCGTGGTGCCGGTAGTGGCCGACGACAGACGCTGGCCATCGATCAGTACCAGCGTCTGGTTGGTGTTGGTGCCGCGCAGCGACAGCGAGCTGCTGGCGCCGCGGCCGCCATTGCTGGTCATCTGGACGCCGGGCAGCGTCGCCAGCAGTTCGGGCAACGTCGAGGCGCCGGCCTGTTCGATCTGCGGGCGCTCGATGACCGAGACGTCGGACAGCAGTTCGTCGCTCAAGGTGGCGGTGCGAGTGGCGGTGACGATCACTTGAGGCAGTTCGCTGGCGGTGGCCGGCACGATGGCGGCGCCGAGCAGGGCCGCGGCCCAGGCGCGGCGGAACGGGTATGACATGGATTCTCCTTGCCGGCAGGCGTCCCCGCATGCCGGAACACATTGACATGGACGACCGGAGGAGAGGGCTGGTCACGAGAACCGGCGCCACCTCCCGTGGCACATCCGCTGGGTTGTCGCAGGCCGGTATCCGGGCTCGCAAGTCTTGACGCATCGCCTTCCCGGGAGGATTTCCCAGTGGCCTAGTGATGCGCCCGCACTTGCTTACCGTTGCGGGGGCAGCAGCGGCTTGGTCGCCTGAGGCGACGCACCGCTTTCCCGTTTAACCGCGCGTGGCGAAGCCATGCGCAGCACCTGAAACGGCCCGCATTTTACTTCGGCGCGGCGGAAGCTGCAGCGGAAATGTTCCGGCCGCTTGCGATAAACCACTTTCAGAATAGGAGCTTAGTCCTTGACCGGCCGACATTTATCCCTCTATAGTGCGCGCCATGAATAGCGAACTCGCCGCGCTCGAAGCCAAGATCGAACAGGTCGTTGCCCTGGTTCACCAGTTGCGCGCCGAGAACGAAGTCCTGCGAAACCAGATGGCGGCGGCCGAGGCCGAACGCCTGCACCTGCGGCAGACGATGACCGCCGCCCGCGAGCGGCTCGAAGTCCTGGTCGACAAAGTGCCTGAGGATGCCTGAGATGAGCCTCGAGCCGAATTTCCTCGACGTCAAGATCATGGGCCGCGAGTACCGCGTCGCCTGCACGCCGGAAGAGCGCGAGGCACTGCTGTCGGCGGTGGACCTGGTCGACGGCAAGATGCGCGAGATCGCGCAGCGCACCCGCAGCACCATCGCTGAACGGGTGGCCGTGATGGCGGCGCTGAACATTGCTCACGAACACCTTTCCGCGACCGGTGAAAAAAGCACCGGCGAGGCGGTTGATACTTCCGACGCAAGGCGTAGAATCGACGCCATGGGAGCACGGGTTGATACCGTGCTTGCGCCCCAGCAGCGACTGGACATCTAGCCGCGACTGATCCCGGCGCCGCCCGCCGAGCGTCCCCTGCGGTGTTTGTTAAGGCCATACATTCCTTGAACCAATGCTGATTGGCATCGGTTGCGGACCATCGAAACCGCTGTTGTGCGCTCGCTTCGTCGCGAGTGCCTGAAGCGGGAGGAAAGCAGCCACTCTGAACCCAGGTTCAGGATGCCGGCCTGACGGCACTTGCGGGGGCCTTCCTCCAGACAGGTGGCAGATTTTCTGCCACCTGTTTTCATTTGCGGAACCGCGACATGCACTACTGGCTGATGAAGTCCGAGCCCGACGAGGTGTCGATCGATGATCTTGCCGCCGCACCGGGACAGATCGTGCCCTGGTTCGGCGTGCGCAACTACCAGGCGCGCAATTTCATGCGAGATGAGATGAACGTCGGCGATCTGGCGTTCTTCTATCATTCCGGTTGTGCCGAGCCGGGCATCGCCGGGATCTGCGAAATCTGCTCCGAGCCGTATCCGGATGCCACCCAGTTCGCTGCCGACAGCCCGTATTTCGATGCCAGATCGGCACCGGATAATCCCCGCTGGCTGCTGCGCGACGTCCGTTTCGTGGCCAAAACGCGCTATTTGCCGCTGGCCGAACTGCGGGCCTGTCCTGAACTTGCTAACATGCGCCTCCTCGCCCGCGGCAACCGGCTGTCGATCATGCCGGTGACGGCCGACGAGTGGGCCTTTATCAATCGGCGTCTGGCAGAAAACTGATGACACTCTGGTGGTTGACCTACCCCTTGCTGGGGATTTTCGGCGGCTTCGTGGCCGGCCTGTTCGGCGTTGGCGGCGGGCTGACCCTGGTGCCCTTCATGTACATGCTGTTCGTCGCCCAGAATTTCCCGCCCGAGCATGTCATGCATCTGGCGCTCGGTACCTCGATGGCGACCATCGTGTTCACGTCGATTTCCAGCATGCGTGCGCACCACGCCCACGGCGCGGTGCGCTGGGACATCGTGCGGACCATGGCGCCCGGGCTGGTGATCGGCACCTTCGGCGGCTCGCTGGTGGCCGGCCAGGTACCGACCGGGCCGATGACCGCGATTTTCGTGGTCATCGTCTATTACGCCTCGGCGCAAATGATGCTCGACTTCAAGCCGCACGCCCATCGCCAGATGCCGGGCGCTGCCGGGCGCGTTGTCGCGGGTGGGGTGATCGGCGTGATTTCGAGCCTGGTCGCCGCCGGTGGCGGCTTCCTGTCGGTGCCCTTCATGCTCTTCTGCAACGTCGCCATCCACAACGCCGTCGGCACTTCGTCGGCGCTCGGTTTCCCGATCGCCGTCGCCGGCGCCATCGGCTACATCGTCGCCGGCTGGAACGATACCGGGCTGCCTCCCTACACGCTGGGCTACGTCTATCTGCCGGCCTTTTTCGGCATCGTCGTGATGAGCATCACGCTGGCGCCTTTCGGCGCCAAGCTGGCCCACCGCCTGCCGGTCAAGAAGCTGAAGCGCGCCTTCGGCGGCTTTCTGGCCCTGCTTGCCAGCAAGATGCTCTACAGCCTGATCGGCTGACGCTAGACGCCGGCGTTGAAGTCGCGCAGCGTCGCGACGAGATCGGCGAAACGCTCGCCCTGGACGGTGACATGGGCCCGCAGCTGCGCTGCGGCCAGATCGCTGTCCCCCTTGATGATCGCATCGACGATCGCCTGGTGTTCGTTGAACGAGGTCGCCATGCGGTTGCGCACCCGCAGCTGCAGCCGGCGGTAAGGGCGCAGCCGGCGGTGCAGGGCGCTCGCCTGCTCGACGAGGAAGCTGTTGTGGCTGGCCTCGTAGATGCGCTGGTGGAAGACTTCGTTGAGCTGGTAATAGACGTCCGGCGTATTCGCATCGCGCGCCGCTTCGCAGGCGCGGTGCGCCTCCTGTAGCGCCACCTGCTCGTCGGACGTGATCCGGCGGGCGGCCAGGCGACCGCACATGGCCTCCAGTTCGGCCATCACTTCGAACATTTCGCAGACCCGGTCGGCGCCGACTTCCGGCACGGTTGCGCCGCGTCGCGGCTTGATCTCGATCAGTCCGGCCGAGGCGAGCTGGATCAGCGCTTCGCGCACCGGCGTCCGCGAGACGCCGAAGGCATCGGCCAGTTCCTGTTCGTCGAGCCGGGTGCCGGGCGGATAGACGCCGGTGACGATGCGCTCCTCGATCTGTTCGCCAAGGCGTTCCGACTGGCGGGTGGCGGCGGGTATTTCGGCAGGGCTGTTCACGATTGACGCTCCGGCAGATGGCAACGATTCAATTATACGAAACTAGTTGACTAGTATTCAAGCCATGTCTATCTTGTATACACAACGGTGATTTTTGAACACAAAACAATAGGCGGCACTCCTGAGTCGAGGATGAGCCAGCCAGTGGGGATTCACCGTCTTCGTTATTTGTTCATTCATCTGGAGGAGACACCATGAACGAAATGCGGCGCAATATCCTGAAGGGCCTGGCGGCGACGCCCGCGCTGGCTCTCGCCCCGAACCTGCTGTGGGCGCAGAGCGCGACCGAGTTGAAGATTTCGCACCAGTTCCCGGGCGGCTCGGCGACCGAGGGTGACTTCCGCGATCGTCTGTGCCGGCGCTTCTCGGCCGAAATCGCCAAGCGCAGCAACGGGGCGCTGAAGGGCACGGTCTATCCCGGCTCCTCGCTGATGAAGACCAACGCCCAGTTCAGTTCGGTCCGCAAGGGCGCGCTGGACATGACGCTGGTCCCGCTGTCCTACGCCGGCGGCGAAGTGCCGGAAACCAACATCGGCCTGATGCCGGGCATCGTCACCTCCTACGAGCAGGCGGTCGGCTGGAAGAAGGCCGAAATCGGCAAGGCGCTGAGCAACATCCTGGCCGACAAGGGCGTGCTGGTCGTCAGCTGGATCTGGCAGGCCGGCGGCGTCGCCAGCCGGGTCAAGCCCATCGTCGAGCCGGAAGACGCCAAGGGCCTGAAGGTCCGCGGCGGCAGCCGCGAGATGGACATGGTGCTGAAGGCGGCCGGCTCCACCGTGCTGACCCTGCCCTCCAACGAAATCTACGCCGCCATGCAGACCGGCGCGCTGGATGCGGCGATGACCTCGTCGACCAGCCTGATCTCCTTCCGCCTGGAAGAAGTCGGCAAGGCCCTGACCACCGGCCGCGGCAAGACCTACTGGTTCATGTTCGAGCCGCTGCTCATTTCGCGCGCGGTCTTCGAGCGCCTGCCGAAGGCGCAGCAGGACCTGATCATGACGGTCGGTGCCGAGATGGAGGCCTTCGCCCTCGAAGGCGCCAAGGCCGACGACCAGGCGGTCGCCGCGGTGTACCAGAAGGCCGGCGGCAAGGCCTACGACATGACTGATGCGACGGTGAAAAAGTGGCAGGCCATCGCCCGCGACACCGCGTGGAAGGATTTCGCCGGCAAGAACGACAGCTGCGCCCGTATCCTGAAGCTGGCGGAGGCGACGCTGTGAGCCACGGCTTCGAACTGGAGGGTGCCGTCAAGGCGCCCGAAATCCCGGTCGCCGGGATTCTCGGGGGCATCAATCGCCTGATGCAGATGCTGCATTCGGCAATCATGTTCCTGTCGTCCATCGCGTTGCTGCTTGCCTCGCTGATCCTGTGCAGCAGCGTCTTCCTGCGCTATTTCCTGAAAATCCCGACCGACTGGCAGGACGAGATGTCGGTCTTCCTGCTGGTCGGCGCGACCTTCATGTGTGCCGCCTATGTCCAGTCGCAGCGCGGCCATATCGGCATCGAGGCGGTGGCGAGCCTGCTGCCGCCGTTGGCGAACAAAATCCGGCTGATCTTCTGCGACCTGGTGTCCTTCCTGTTCTGCAGCTTCTTCTCGTGGAAATCGATGCTGATGCTGCATGAAGCCTGGGTCGACGGGCAAACCACTTCTTCCGCCTGGGCGCCGCCGCTGTGGATTCCCTACGGTTTCATGACCACCGGCATGACCCTGCTGTCGTTGCAGCTCCTGCTGCAACTCGTCGCCGGCATCGTTCGCAAGGAGAACTGAGATGGCCGAATCCACCATCGGTATTCTGTACGGGCTGGGCACCTTGATCGTGATGTTCTCGGGCATCCCGATCGCCTTCGCGCTGGGCACGATCGCCGTGCTCTTCATGCTGGTCTTCATGCCGGCCGCTGCCACCGACACGATCACCCAAAACGTGTTCGAGGAAATGGCCAACATCACGCTGCTGTCGATTCCGCTGTTCATCCTCAAGGGCGCCGCCATCGGCCGTTCGCGGGCCGGCGCCGACCTCTACCTGGCGATCCACGCCTGGATGCACAAGATCCCGGGCGGCCTCGGCATCGCCAACGTCTTCGCCTGCGCGCTGTTCGCGGCGATGGCCGGCTCCAGCCCGGCGACCTGCTCCGCCATCGGCGGCGCCGGCATCCCGGAAATGCGCTCGCGTGGCTACTCGCCGGGCTTCGCAGCCGGCATCATCGCCGCCGGCGGCACGCTGGGCATCCTGCTGCCGCCGTCGATCACGATGATCCTCTTCGCGGTCGCCGCCGAGCAGTCGCTGGGCCGGCTATTCCTCGCCGGTATCGGCCCCGGCCTACTGCTGGTTGTCCTCTTTGCCGGTTATGCCGTGGTCCGTTTCCGCCAGGAATACAGCCAGGCACTCGACGTCTGGCATTCGGGCGGCGCCAAGTCGGCCTACCTCGACGAAATGAAGCTGACCCGCGCCGACAAGACGCGCATGTTGCCGCGCGTGATCCCTTTCCTGGTGCTGCTGATCGGCGTCATGGCCGCACTGTACGGCGGCTACGCGACGCCGTCGGAAACCGCCGGCCTCGGCGGTATCCTGGCCCTTGCCCTGATCGCCGGCATCTACGGTGTCTGGCGCCCGGCGCAGCTGAAGCCGATCCTCAACAGCACGCTGAAGGAATCGACCATGCTGATGTTCATCATCGGCATGTCGTTGCTCTACTCCTACGTGATGAGCTACCTGCACATCAGTCAGTCGGCCGCCGAATGGATCGTCGCCATGCACCTGTCGAAGTGGCTGCTGCTCGCCGCCATCCTGGTCTTCGTTGTCGTGCTCGGCTTCTTCCTGCCGCCGGTGTCGATCATCCTGATGACCGCGCCGATCATCCTGCCGCCGCTCAAGGACGCCGGCTTCGACCTGATCTGGTTCGGCATCGTGATGACCGTAGTCATGGAAATGGGCCTCATCCATCCGCCGGTCGGCCTCAACATCTTCGTCATCAAGAACGTCGCGCCGGATATCCCGTTGAAGGACATCGTCTGGGGCGTCATGCCCTTCCTCGGGCTGATGTTCCTCGCCGTGCTGCTGCTCTGCGTCTTCCCCGGCATCGCGACCTGGCTGCCCGACCTGGTCATGGGCCCTGCAAGCACCTGAAAGGCCGAAGACCATGAACGCACCCCTCCATCGCGAATGGGACACCTTGCGCCAAAGCCGGGCGCGCCGCCTCGAACGGGCCGCGAGCCAGGGCTTCGGCAAGCAGATCCCGGCCGAACGCATCATCGAGTTGCTCGAAGCCGTGATCCTGCCCGGCGACCGCGTCTGCCTCGAAGGCAACAACCAGAAGCAGGCCGATTTCCTCGCCGAGTCGCTGGCCGACTGCGACCCGGCGCGTCTCCATCACCTCAGTCTGGTCCAGTCAGTCCTGGCTCTCCCCAGCCATGTGGACCTTTTCGAGCGCGGCCTGGCAAACCGCCTCGACTTTTCTTTCAGCGGCCCGCAGGGCGCCCGGCTGGCCAAGCTGGTCCAGGAACGGCGCATCGAGATCGGGGCGATCCATACCTATCTCGAACTGTTCGGCCGCTACTTCCTCGACCTGACGCCCAATGTCGCGCTGATCGCGGCGCAGGCGGCGGACGCCGAGGGCAATCTCTACCTCGGCCCCAATACCGAGGACACGCCGGCCATCGTCGAGGCGACCG
>DASUZG010000101.1:0-6224 GCA_036376995.1 Azonexus sp.
CGAACAGGCGGCGCAGGATGTCTTGCGGGTTCATTACGGCCTCCAGCCGAGGCCGGCCTCGGTCGTCGTCAAGGGCTTGTATTCGCAACCGATCCAGCCGGCGTAGCCAAGCCGGTCGAGCAGGTCGAACAGGTAGGGATAGTGGATCTCGCCGGTACCCGGCTCGTGGCGCCCCGGGTTGTCGGCGATCTGGATATGGGCGATGCGCTCAAGATGGGCTTCGAGCGTGCGCGCGAGATCACCCTGGATGATCTGCGCGTGGTAGAGGTCGAACTGCAGTTTGACGTTGTCGCGGCCGATGGCATCAAGCAGGCGCAGCGCCTGCCGGACGTCGTCCAGCCAGTAGCCGGGCATGTCGAGGCGGCTGTTGATCGGCTCGATGGTCACCGTCGCGCCGATGCTCGCCAGGCGGTCGGCGGCGTGGCGCAGGTTGGCGATGTAGGTGGCTTCCAGTTCGGCCTCGGCGACACCGGCCGGACGCAGGCCAGCCATGCAGTGCAGGCGCCGGCAGTCGAGTTGCACCGCGTAGTCGAGCGCCCGGTCCACGCTTTCGGCGAATTCGCCCTGGCGCCCGGGCAGGCAGGCCAGGCCGCGCTCGCCGGCTGCCCAGTCGCCCGGCGGCAGGTTGAACAGCACCTGCTCGAGGCCGGCTGCCGCCAACCAGCCGGCGACTTCGCCGGCCGGCCAGTCGTAGGGAAAAAGGTATTCGACGCCGGCAAATCCGGCCGCGGCGGCACGTGCGAAGCGCTCGGGAAACGGCACTTCGGTGAACAGGAAACTGAGATTGGCGGCGAACTTTGACATGCGTTGGAAGTCTGCAAACGGGCGAAAAGTATAATCCGGCGACTACAAGGAGAGAGCCACCATGAGCGACAACCAGACCGAACGCAAGGGCAACCGCCTGTCGAAAATCGTTACCCGCACCGGCGACGCCGGCACCACCGGCCTCGGCGACGGCAGCCGCACCACCAAGGACAGCCTGCGCATCGACGCCATCGGCGAAGTCGATGAACTCAACTCGACGCTCGGCGTGCTGCTCTGCGAAGACCTGCCGGACGCCGTGCGCAGCGCCCTGCTCGACGTGCAGAACGACCTGTTCGATCTCGGCGGCGAACTGTGCCTGCCCGGCATGGAAGTCGTGAAGGATGGCCAGGTCGCCCGCCTGGAAGCGCAGGCGGAAAGCTTCAACGCCGACCTGCCGATGCTCAAGGAATTCATCCTGCCCGGCGGCACCCGGCCGGCGGCGCTGGCCCACCTGGCGCGCACCGTCTGCCGCCGCGCCGAGCGGTCGATGGTCCGCCTGCATAACGCCGAAGCGTTGTCCGACCCGGCCCGCCGCTACGTGAACCGCCTCTCCGACCTCTTGTTCATCCTCGGCCGCGCGCTCAACCGCGCCGGCGGGCGCGGCGACGTGCTGTGGCAGAAGGGCAAGAACGCATGAGCGCCTGCGTGATCGGCCACATCACGGTCAAGGATGCCGACAAGTGGGCGCAGTACCGCGCCCGGGTGCCGGCCACGCTGGCCCCGTGGGGCGCCGAGCTGCTGTTCCGCGGTCAGCTCGCCGCCGTGCTCGACGGCCAGCACCGCCACACCGACACCGTCGTCATCCGCTTTCCCGACCGCGCGGCGGCCGACGGCTGGCACGCGTCGCATGCCTACCAGGCGCTGATTCCGCTGCGCCGCGAGGCGGCCGATCTCGAACTGCTGACCTTCACCGACTGACCAGCCGGAGGAATGCATGGACCTGCCCGCCTTTGCCACCCTCACCCTCCATCTCGACCAGGGCATCGCCGACCTCCGCCTGAACCGGCCGGACAAGGCGAACGCGCTGAACGAGACGATGTGGCAGGAACTCCGCCAGGCCTGCGCCTGGGCCGATGCCACGGCGGCAGTGCGCGTCGTCGTACTGGGCGGCAACGGCAGGAATTTCTGCGCCGGCATCGATCTCGCGATGCTCGGCGGCATCCGGCAACGTATCGCCCACCCCGACCCGGCGCAGCGCCGCGACACCCTGCACCGCATCATCCGCGACCTGCAGGACTGCGTCGCGGCTCTCGAACGCTGCCGCAAGCCGGTGCTGGCCGCCATCCACGGCGCCTGCGTTGGCGGCGCGCTCGACCTCGTCAGCGCCTGCGACATGCGCTACGCCAGCGCCGAGGCCGTCTTTTCGATCAAGGAAATCGACCTCGCCATGGTCGCCGACCTCGGCACGCTGCAACGCCTGCCGCAGCTGATCGGCGAAGGCCTGACGCGCGAACTGGCCTACACCGGGCGCACGGTCGATGCGACAGAAGCGCAAGCCATCGGCCTGATCAACCGCCGCTTCGCCACGGCCGAAGAACTGGCGGCCGGCGTCCGTGAAATCGCCGTCGCGATTGCCGCCAAGTCACCGCAGGCCATCCGCGGCATCAAGCAGATACTCAACCACGGTCGCGACCACAGCGTGGCCGAGGGTCTCGCCTTCGTCGCCGACTGGAACGCCGGGCACCTGCTGTCCGCCGATCTCGACGAGGCCATCACGGCGCAAAGGGAGCGGCGGGCCCCGCGGTTTGGGGATGAAAGCTGATGGCGAATGATTGCATGGCCGGCAAGCGGTAAACTGCCGGCTGCTTTGAGGTTGGATTCTTGTTTCGGGTAGTCACCAAATATCGCGACCAAAGTCGCAGCAGGCCGGTCGTTGAACGTGGTCCTTGGCTTCCTGCGCGCCAGGAGGCCGAGTTCTGGGCCGAGCAGTTGCGCGCGGTCGGCTACGTCGTGGCCGTCGAAAGCCAGCATGGCGCCTTCGGCGGCGGTCAGCACGACGAACTGGCGGCCGCCATGGCCAGCATGGCCTGAACCCGCCGGCAACGCTCGCGATGATGGGGCAAGCCTGCCCGTCAGTTGCGCGGCGGTGCCGTCGCTACCGGACTCGCCTCGCGCCGTTTCATCTCGACGAGCATCAGCTGGAACTGTTCCTCGATTTCGTGGCGGACCAGCGGGGCGCCGAATATCCGGGCCAGCGGTGAATCCGGGACGATTTCGGCGCGGTAGGTGATCTGCGTTCCGTGGCCGCGCTCCGCCGGGTTGAGCCGGGCTTCGCTCTCCATCCGCCTGGCGGTGCCGGAAAGATTCTTCGCCAGGATGCGCCGCATCGGTTCCAGGCGGATCTCCCGCTCCGAGTGGAAGGCGTAGGACAACAGCCCGTAGCGGGCGACGCCTTCCTGTCGGACGATCAGCGTCGTGCCGTCGCGGGCGATCACCTTGCTCGAGGTCAGGTTGCTCAGGATGGCCGCCATGTGGTCGAAGTCGACCAGCACTTCCCAGGCGGTGCGCAGCGATACGGGTGCCTCGATGAAGGCATCGACGATGAAGGCTTCACCGGCTTGGCCGACGCTGACCAGCACCGACTCGGCGCCCAGGGACAGGCCGGAGAAGCCGAACAGCAGCGTGAGGAACAGCAGACGCAACGGGAGGACCAGCGTGCGCCAATGAAAAAAGGGAATGTCCGTCGGCCATTCCCTCCCTGCCTGCATCACGCGCCTCCGGCGGTGCCGCTCAGGCGGCCGCTTCGGCCACGCGCCGGGCGCGCACGGCGGCGGCCAGCTGTTCCAGCACCTGGACGCTGTCGTCCCAGCCGATGCAGGCGTCGGTGATGCTCTGGCCGTAGGTCAGCGCCTTTTCCGGCGCCAGATCCTGGCGCCCTTCGACCAGGTGCGATTCGACCATCACGCCCATGATGCGTTCCTCGCCGGCCGCCAGCTGGGCGGCGACACTGTCGGAGACTTCCATCTGCAGCTTGTACTGCTTGCGGCTGTTGCCGTGCGAGAAGTCCACCATCAGCCGGGCGGCCAGGCCGGCCTTGGCCACTTCCTGGCAGGCGGCATCGACGCTGGCGGCGTCGTAGTTCGGTTCCTTGCCGCCGCGCAGGATCACGTGGCAATCCTCGTTGCCCAGCGTCGAAACGATGGCGGTGTGGCCGGACTTGGTAACCGACAGGAAATGGTGCGGCGAGTTGGCGGCGCGGATGGCATCGACGGCGATGCGCATGTTGCCGTCGGTGCCGTTCTTGAAACCGACCGGGCAGGACAGGCCGGAGGCCAGTTCGCGATGCACCTGCGACTCGGTGGTACGGGCGCCGATGGCGCCCCAGGCGATCAGGTCGGCCGTGTATTGCGGCGTGATGGTGTCGAGGAATTCGGTGGCGCAGGGCAGATCGAGTTCGTTGATCTCAAGCAGCAGGCGGCGGGCCAGGCGGATGCCTTCATTGATGCGGAAGGTGTTGTCGAGGCGCGGATCGTTGATCAGGCCCTTCCAGCCGACCGTGGTGCGCGGCTTCTCGAAATAGACGCGCATCAGCACCACGAGGTCGTCCTTGTACTTGTCGGCTTCCTTGGCCAGCTTCTTCGCGTAATCCATGGCCAGCTCGTAATCGTGGATCGAACACGGGCCGATCACCACCAGCAGCCGGTCGTCGGCGCCGTGCAGGATGCGGTGGATGGCCTGGCGGGCGGCGTAGGTGGTCTGCGCCGCGCGGTTGGATACCGGGTATTCGCGGAAGACATGGGCCGGCGGCACCAGCTCCTTGATTTCCTTGATGCGAACGTCGTCGGTATTGGGTTTACTTTGCGGCGTCATGAGCAGGCTCGTCCGGAATTTGTCGAAACCGGGGATTGTACCGGATGCGCATGACGGAATTCGAGCCGCCGCGCGGCTCGCCGCGCCGCCTACTTCGGCAGTTTTTCGTACAGGCCGACGACGGCTTCCATTTCCTCGAGGATGCGCTCGCTGGTGGTCGCCACCGCCAGCTGCGGCCGCTTGTCGGCCCCGGACTTCTGGTTCAGCGCATTGTCGAAGAAGAACCATTGCTGCTTGACCAGATCCAGGCTGTCGCGGATCTGCGGCGTATTGGCCGGCGAGGCGCTCAGTTCCTGCAGCGCCGCGGCAAATTCCTTGCGCGCCGTGTCGAGATGCCCGGCGCTCTTGTCATCGGCGATGCCCCAGGTGGCGGCCTGGTAGAACTTGGCCATGCGCTGCGACAGCATGCGCTGGCGGCCGGAGATGTTGACCAGATGGCCGGCCACCGAGCCCGACTTCTTCTCCAGCTGCACCGTGCCCTGTTGCGCCAGGGCCAGCACCTCTTCGGAAATGGCCAGCACCTTGCGCCCGTTCTCCGCCGACGGCGCCGCGCCGATCAGGGCATCCTTGTAGGCCAGCCAGGCCTTCTCCAGGTTTAGGTAGATGGTCTTGATCTCGGGCGTCGGCGCGTAGTTCTTCAGTTCGACCAGTTGCCGGTCAAAGGCCGCGATGGACTGGTCGAGCACCTTCTGGCTGCGCTCGACGTCGATTTTCTGGCCGATCTGGAAATAGGCCTTGGCCATGCGCTGCGACAGCATGCGCTGGCGGCCGGCCTTGTTGATGGCCGCGTTGATGTCGCTGATCTGGGCCAGCGCATCGTTGCCGGCGACGGTGAGGAAAAAGGCGAGCACGGCACCCAGGACGATCTTCACGCGGCCCCCGACATTGGCTTGTACAAAGCCGGCAGGATAGCCGCGGCGTTTTCCGCACTTCCATGATGCGGATCAACAATGTCACAGGCCTGTGGCGCCCCTCCTCTTAGGGCAGCTGCGACAGGTAGTTGGCGATCGCCGTGATGTCTTCGTTCTTCAGCGTCGAGGTGGCGATGGCCATCAGCTGGTTGTTGCGGATGCCGGTGCCGTCGCGGTAGCGCTGCACGGTGGTCTGCAGGTAGGGCACCTTCTGCCCGGCCAGGCGCGGGAACAGTTCGTCGCCGCGCGCCTGCTCGCCATGGCAGCGGATGCACAGCTTGGAGAACAACTCCTTGCCGCGGGCCACCTGGGCCGGATTCGCCTTCGCCGGCGGCACCGGGATGCTGGCGTAGTAATGGGCGGCCTGCAGGCGTTCCTCGTCCTTGAGCACCTTGATCAGGCCCTGCATGAACTGGTCCTTGCGCTCGCCGGCGCCGAACTTGCGGATCTGCTCCAGCAGGTAGGCGGCGTTCTGGCCGGCCAGGTTGGGCACGTCGGGCGTCTTGCTGATGCCGTCCTCGCCGTGGCAGTTGGCGCAGAAGAAGGTGACCTTCTTGCCGGCATCGATGGCCTGGCGCAGCGCGACCGGATCGGCGGCGATGGCCTTCAGGCGTTCCTGCGGCGACGGCGCCTGGGCAAACACCGAAGCAGATACGAGCAAGCCCGCGAGCACCCCTAATACACGCATATCGACCCCCC
>DASUZG010000102.1:0-24482 GCA_036376995.1 Azonexus sp.
CTCGCTGCAATGGAAGAACAGTTCGACCAGGTGCCGGCCGCGCATGTGGAAGCGGTCTTCGATGTCGATCCGGCGCGCCGCCTTGTCAAGCACGATGCGCCGCTGGTGCACCACCGGATCGGCCAGCCGCCGGTAGCCGTCGTGCCAGCCTTCGCAGACATCCTTTTCTGGCGTGCTCTGCCAGTCGCTGCACTGGGCGGCGGCATGGCGCAGCCACATGAAGTTGCCGCCCGGGCTGGACTGGTCCTCGCCGTCGACCCGCGCCGTGTTGTGCGCCGCGGTGCCGCGGAAGTAATGCCGCCATTCGGGCTCGGTATGGTAGGCATAGGTGCCGGGATCGATCAGGAATTCCCGGCCGCCCAGCGCCAGCGTGAAGGACAGCGCGTCGGCGTGGCCGTGGGCGGCCAGGCGGCCGAAGCCGAGCGGCCCGGCGTCGGCGACCAGGCGGATCTCGTCGGGCGACTCGAAGGCGCAGCCGAGGATGTAGTAGCCGCCCTGTGGAAACGCCTGGCGGATGGGCAGGCCCGGCTGCCCGGACGGCAGCGGCGGCAGCGCCGCGAAGCGGGCCTCGGCGCCGGCGCCGAGCAGCCAGCGGGTGCGCTCGTCGAGCGAACCGGCCTTGGTCCGGAAATCGCTGCGCGCGAACAGCACGGCGCCGGTGGCCAGCTGCGAGCAGACGCGGGCATCGAGATCGGCGCCCGGGGCCAGGCCGAGCACGACGCCGTCGTCGGCATCGCCGATCATCGGCAGATGGCCGCCGGCGTCCATCAGCGAGGCGAGGAAGCTCAGCATCTCCTCGATGATGCCGTGGTAGCCCGGCGAAAACTCGACGCCGTTGGCGCGCCCGGCGAGCAGCGGCAACAGCAGCAGATCGAGCACGAATTGCTGGTAGGCCGTGCTCTGCTCGCGGTTCACACCGTCCGGCGCGTTCTGGCGCAGCGCCTCGCGCTCCAGCACCGCCTGCGCCGTGGCCTGCCATTCGCCGGCCGCCGGCCAGTGCGGCCAGGTCAGCGCGGCGACGAAGAGGCCGGCCGCCTCGCCGATCAGATGGTTGTTGGCCGAGGAATCGTGCGAGAAATAGCCGCGGATGAAAGCGGCGTGGCAGTACACCGAATCGAGCCAGCGGCGGCGGAAGGCCACCCCGGCCGCCGGCTGGAACAGCGGCGAGCCGGCACCGCCCAGCAACTGCCAGGTGACCGACCAGTTGAGCAGGCGCAGGGCGGCCTCCAGCGCGCTGGTCCAGTTCGGGCCGCGGCCCGGCGGGCAGTCGGCGAACCAGCTTTCGAGGTGATAGACGATGGTTTCGAAATAGGCGTACTCGCCGCTCAAGGTCCAGGCCTGGGCCAGGTTCACCAGATGCAGGTGGCGGTTCGGCTCCCACAGGTACTTGATGTCGCCGACCCGGCGCGGATCGCGGTAGTCGAGCAGCTTGCCGAAAGTGGGCGGCGCCTCGGTGCCGCTCTTCGGGTCGCGGTTCCAGGCCGGCGGCATGCCGAGGTCGATGTCGTGCAGCGCGAAGATGTCGAAACGGCCGGCCACCAGCCGGTCGGCGGCGGCCAGGCAGGGCGCCGGGTCGAGTTCGGGCGGCACGTCGAGCCAGGCGTTGCCGCCGCGGCCCAGCGTGGGCGCCGGCACGGCGGCCCGGCCGCGCAGCCCGAAACGCTCGGCCTCGCTGGCCAGCCGGCGCAGCAGGCGGTGGCCGACTTCGCCCGGCGTCATGCAGCGCAGGCGGTTGAGGCGCCAGAGCAGCCAACCGGGCAGGGGGGCTCCGGCCCGGTGGCCCGGCCGGCCGGCCGGATAGTCGAACATCCGGCCCGAATCGGTGGGCAGGGTGCCGTGCTCGCTGTGTCCGTCCATCGCCCGCTCCCTCCCCGTGGCTACTTACGGGCGGCTGGCTGCGCCGCTGCAGCGCGGGTTGCCGAGTTCGGCATAGAGCCGGGTGAATTCCTCGCTCAGGCGGTCGACGGAATAGGTGGCGGCGATGCGCTGGCGGCAGGCGGCCCCCATCTGCGCCAGGCGCCCGGGATCGCCGGCCAGGTGGGCGATGGCGCGGGCGATCGAGGGCATGTCGCGGGGCGGCACGAACAGGCCGTGCTGGCGCTCGACGACGACATCGGGAATGGCGCCGACCGGCGTGACGATGGCCGGCATCCCGGCGGCCATGCATTCGAGCAGGGCATAGGGCAGGCCCTCGGAGTAGCTGGGCAGCAGCAGCGCATCGCAGCGCGCCAGCAGCGCCAGCTTGGCTTCGCCGAAGACCGGGTTGACGAAGCGCACGTCGCGTTCGAGGTCGAGCTGGCCGACCTTGTTGCGCAGCGCCGCGGCATCCGGCCCGGCGCCAGCGATGGTGAGCCGGGCGGCGATGCCGTGCACGCGCGCCAGGCGCAGGCCGCCCAGGGCCTCGTACAAACCCTTTTCGCGGCTCAGGCGGCCGATGTAGAGCAGCTGCAGCGGGCGTCCGTCGGGCGCCGGGCGGTCGAGGGCGGCATAGGAGCGCGGATCGATGGCATTGGGCAACAGCACCACCGGCTGGCCGGGCACCAGGCGGCGATAGCTCTCCAGCTCGCTGCGCGCCAGCACCACGAGAATGTCGGGCAGGCGCAGCATGGCATGCAGCAGCGGCGCGAAGAACCCGGCCGCGGCCGAGAAGCGCGGCAGGCTGCCGCCATGCACCTGGCACAGCACCGGCACGCCGAACAGGCGCGCCACCAGCATGTAGGCGAAATCGCGCCACCAGGCCCGGCGATTGAGCGAGGTATTGACGTGCACGACGTCGATCTGGCCGCCGGCCAGCCGCGCGGCCAGCACGAAGGGGCTGGCCAGCAGCCGCAGCAGGCGGGTCGGCGCGTTTTCGCGGCGGCCCTCGCTGCCGACCTGGAAATGGCTCAGGCGGAAGCGCCGGGCCAGCTCGGAGGCGAACAGCAGGTTCAGATGGCTGCTGACGCCGCTGATCGCCGCCCGGTGCGGGCCGAGGATCAGCACGCCGGGCAGGCGCTCGGAGTCGGGCCGGGCCATGGCCTAGAGCCGCCAGACCTGGATGCCGGAGAGGCGGAACGGCGTCGGGTCGAACACCGCCTTGACGTCGACCAGGCAGCCGCCGGGCACCATCTTCTGCAGGTAATCGGACAGCGGCAGGTCGCAGAACTGGTCGTGGGCGACGGCGAGCACCAGCGCGTCGGCAGCGGGCAGCGCATCCCACGGGCAGAGGCGGATCTGGTACTCGTGCCAGACCGCCTCGGGGTCGGCATGCGGATCGTGCACGAAGGCCTGGACGCCGAAGCCGGCCAGTTCGCGGACGATGTCGACGACCTTGGAATTGCGGATGTCGGCGCAGTTCTCCTTGAACGAGAGGCCGAGGATGTTGACCTGCGCCCCTTTGACGTTGCGCCCGGCGTGGATCATCTGCTGGATGGTCTTGCGCGCGATGTAGGCGCCCATGCCGTCGTTGATGCGCCGGCCGGCCAGGATCACCTGCGGGTGGTAGCCGACGCGCTCGGCCTTGTGCGTCAGGTAGTAGGGATCGACGCCGATGCAGTGGCCGCCGACCAGGCCGGGCCGGAAATGCTGGAAATTCCACTTGGTGCCGGCCGCCGCCAGCACCTCGGTGGTGTCGATGCCAAGGCGGTGGAAGATGATCGACAGTTCGTTCACGAAGGCGATGTTGAGGTCGCGCTGGGTGTTCTCGATGACCTTGGCGGCCTCGGCGACCTGGATCGACGAGGCGCGGAAGACGCCGGCGGTGACCACGCTCTCGTACAGGGTGGCGACCCGCTCCAGGGTCGCCGCATCGTCGCCGGAGACGACCTTGGTGATGTCGGCGAAGCGGTGCTCGCGGTCGCTCGGGTTGATGCGCTCCGGCGAATAGCCGACATGGAACTCGCGGCCCCAGCGCAGGCCGGAATGCTGCTCCAGCAGCGGCACGCAGATTTCCTCGGTGGCGCCGGGATAGACCGTCGACTCGTAGATCACCGTGGCGCCCGGCTTCATGTATTGCCCGACCAGCACGCTGGCCTCCCGCAGCGGGCCGAAATCGGGCTGGTGGGCGGCATTCACCGGCGTCGGCACGGCCACGATGATGAAATCGGCCAGGCGCAGCTGCTCCGGTTCGGCCGTGAAATGCAGGAAAACCGCCTGGTCGAGCTCGGCCGTCGTCATCTCGCCGGTGGCGTCGACATGGTGCACCAGGCTGTTGATGCGCGGCCGGTCGATATCGAAGCCGACGGTCGGCCGGCTGCGGCCGAAGGCCACGGCAACCGGCAGCCCGACATAGCCGAGACCGACGACGGCGACCGTCGCCAGGCGTATATCCACCTCCGCCGGCTGCGCCGTGGCAGCCGCGGTCTCGCTGTTCTCCGGGGTGAGCAACATGGCCGGTTCTCCTTGGCTGCGGGCGTAAGGGCCGATTCTGCGGGCGCCTTGTGATGCGCCGCCGAGCCAGGATGGTCCGAACGGACCATGGGGGTTACTTCGTCGTTACTCCTTTCGCCCGACGGGCTCGGCGACAGGGTTCAACTGGTAACCGGTACTACGGCCGCCGGCGTCGAGCTTGCGCAACACGCCGCGCGCCAGCAGGTCGTTGATGTCGCGTAGCGCGGTATCGGAAGAGCATTTGGCGATCGCCGCCCACTTGCCGCTGGTCAGTTTGCCGTCGAAGCCGTCGAGCAGGCGGTTGAGCAGTTTCACCTGCCGCTCGTTGAGCGGGATCGTCGCCCAGCGCTGCCAGTAGCGCGCTTTCACCAGCACCGTGTCGAGCGTCTGCTGGGCCTGCCCGATCGCCCGCTGCAGGCTGTCGAGAATCCATGTCAGCCAGGCCGTGACATCCATCGTCCCTTTCTGGGTCCGTTCCAGTATCGCGTAATAGGCGTCGCGCTCGCGCTGGATCTGCGCCGACAGGCTGTAGAAGCGCTGCGGGCTGCCGTCCGCCCGGGCCAGCAGCAAGTCGCCGACCGCCCGGGCGATCCGCCCGTTGCCATCGTCGAACGGGTGCAGGGTGACGAACCAGAGATGGCCGAGGGCCGCCTTGAGCAGCGGCGGCTCGCCGGAATTGCCGTTCAGCCAGTCGAGGAAGCGCGTCGTCTCGGCAGCCAGAAGCTTCGCCGGCGGCGCCTCGAAATGCACCTTTTGCCGTCCGACGGGGCCTGATACCACCTGCATCGGTCCATTGGCGTCGTCGCGCCAGGCGGCCACCCGGATTCTGGCGAGTCCCGAATAGCCGGTCGGAAACAGCGCCGCATGCCAGCCGAACAGGCGTTCCGCCGACATCGGCGCCCGGCAGTTGGCCGTGGCGTCGAGCACCATCTCGACCACCCCTTCCACGTGCCGGTCCACCGGCGCCAGTGCGCCGATATCCACGCCCAGGCGGCGGGCGATGCTGGAGCGTACCGAGGCGACGTTCAGTTCCTCCCCTTCGATGGCGCTGGATTTGACGACATCCTCGGTCAGCGCCAGCAGACTGGCCTGGTCGCGCAGCGCCGCGCCGACATCGGTGAGGCGCCCGAGCAGGATGCCCTGCGCCCGGCTGACGTCGGCCAGCGGCCCGGCCAGCGCGCGCAGGTCGTAACGCCAGTTCGGCCAGTCCGGGGCTTGCCAGATGTACTTGTATTCGCCGTAGTTCATGCGGTGATTGTCAGCGCCATTCACCGCAAAGGCAAGCCATTCGCCGCGCAACATGCGGTGATCCGGCCGGGGATTTACCGCAGCGGACCCGGCCGGGACGCCGCTTTCCTCAGTCCTGATGCACGTAGGTCCCCGGCGCGTCGTGCAGCGGCACCAGGCCGTATTCGGCCGCACCGATCGGCGGCGGCGCCTTGCGTCCGCCCGAGTGCTCCATCAGCCACTGCTGCCAGGCCGGCCACCACGAGCCTTCGACCAGCGGCGCGGTGTCGTACCAGCGCCCGGGGTGCAGGTAGTGGTGGCTGGCGTCGTGGAAGGTCATGCGGTAGCTGCGCCGGGTCCGCCCCGGCTCGCTGATGATGCCGGCGTTGTGGCCGCCGCTGGTGAGCACGAAGGTGACGTCGGTGTCGGTGTAGAGATGCACCTTGTACACCGAGCGCCACGGCGCGATGTGGTCCTTCTCGGTGCCGACGGCGAAGATCGGCACGTGGATGTCGGTCAGCGCGATGCCTTCGCCGTCGACCATGTAGCGCCCCTCGGCCAGGTCGTTGTTGAGGAACAGGCTGCGCAGGTACTCCGAGTGCATGCGGAAGGGCAGCCGGGTCGAATCGGCGCTCCAGGCCATCAGGTCGAACATCGGCTGGCGTTCGCCGACCAGGTATTCGTCGACCACCCGCGACCAGATCAGGTCCTTCGAGCGGATCAGGTTGAAGGCCGCCGAAAGCTGGCCTTTGTCGAGGTAGCCCTGCTCGGCCATCATGTTCTCGAGGAAGGTGAGTTGTGCCTCGTCGATGAACAGCAGCAGCTCGCCGGCTTCCTCGAAATCCACCTGGGCGGCCAGCAGGGTGACGCTGGCCAGGCGCTTGTCGCCATTGCGCGCCAGCGTCGCCGCGACCAGTGAGAGCAGGGTGCCGCCCAGGCAGTAGCCGACGGTATGCACCTGGCGTCCGGGCAGCACCTTCTGCACGGCTTCGAGCGCCGCCATGATGCCGTCGCGGGCGTAGTCGCCCATGCCGAAATCGCGTTCCTCCTTGCCCGGATTGACCCAGGAGATCATGAACACGGTGTGGCCGCGCTCGATCAGGTAGCGGACCACGGAATTCTCCGGCGACAGGTCGAGGATGTAGTACTTCATGATCCAGGCCGGCACGATGAGGATCGGCTCGGCATACACCTCCGGCGTCTGCGGCGCGTACTGGATCAGTTCGATCAGGCGGTTGCGGTAGATCACCTTGCCCGGCGTCAGCGCCACGCCGCGGCCGGGCAGGTAGCGCTCGGCACCCACCGGCTTGGCGCCGGTGTGCAGCCGGTAGGCGTCCTCCATGGCGTTGACCGCGCCCTTCAGCAGGTTGGCGCCACCCTGTTCCAGCGTGGTCCGGAGAATATCGGGATTGGTCCACGGGAAATTGGACGGCGAACAGGTGTCGGTCAGCTGGCGGGCGAGGAAGGCCAGCAGCTCGCGGTGGTGCTGGCTGACGCCCTGTACGGTCGAGGTGCTGAGCTGCCACCATTCCTCGCCGAGCAGGAAGGCCTCGGCGTAGACGTTGAACGGCCAGCGGTTCCACCCGGCGGCACGAAAGCGGGCGTCGCCGTTGCGCAGTTCGGCGCATTCCTCCGGATTGGCGTGGAGCGAACACTGGAGCAGGAAATTGCTCAGGTGGGCAGCCTTTTCGAGGGCGTTGAGGAACAAGTCCTTCTGCTTGCCGGGCTGGATCGCCAGGTGTCCGACCCAGTCGAGCCAGGCCAGTTGCAGGGCAGTCGGCGAGACGCCGCCGGTCAGGCGGCCGATCCAGGCATGCAGTACGCGGTCGAGATCGGTGGTGCGCAGCACCCGGCCGATCTTCGGCGCCACGCGCTTGGCGCTGTAGCCGGTGCCTTCGCCGCTCAGGGGCAGCGTGTGGGCCGGCACCTCGCCGCTGGCCAGCGTCAGGAAGCCGCTGGCGCCTGATCCCGCGGCGACTTCCGGCAGGGATGTCTGCTGGGCGTTGGATGATGGATTCATCGGCATGCTCCTCGAAAACGGATACCGTTTCCGCCATGCAAAGGCCATTCCGATACCGCTGCTGCCGGGGCGCCAATGCCCATTTTCCGACCCTGCGTTGCCGCTTGCGGTACTTTCGCCGAGCGCGAGCCGGCGATTTCCCGCGGCGGATTTACCGCATCAGCGGTCGAGCGCCTCGAATTCCTTGATCTGGCGCTCGGCCTCGTCCTTCGAGATGCCATAGGCTTCCTGAATCCTGCCGGCGAGCTCGGTGCGGCGCCCGGCGATGGCCTCGAGCTGGTCGTCGGTCAGATTGCCCCAGTGCGCCTTGACCTTGCCCTTGAACTGCTTCCAGTTGCCTTCGACGATATCCCAGTTCATATGCTGCTCCTTTCCTTCACTCAAATTGCCGGCCGGTGCCGGCTTCACTTCCGCATCTGCGCCTCGGCCTCGGCCTTGGCCGTCTTTTCGTCCGCCTTGGCCTGCTTCACGCAGACATCCTTGGCGTTGCCGGACTGGTCGTCGCAGCGCTCCTTGGCCACTTCGTAGACCGCTTCCGCCTTGGCCGCCTGGATGTTGTAGCGGGCCTTCTCGCCCGGCTTGTAGCGCGCCTCGAGTTCGGCCAGGGCGACATTCCGGTCGCCTTTCGCTTCGGCGACGCAGATGTCCTTCTGGTTGCCGGCCAGCGAATCGCAGGCCTCCTTGGCCGTCTTGAAATTGGCCTCGATGCGTTCCTTGCCGACCTTGTATTCGGCACGCGGCATGCCGTCCTGGGCAAAGGCGCCGAGACTGATCAACAGGCCGAACAGCAGCGCAGCCCCAGTGTTGTCGAAGAGGTACATGGCTCACTCCTTCCGGGATACGGACAATTCCAGCCACCAGTCTGGGCATCCAGGACTCGCCGTCTGTCTGCCAGCGCACAGACGTGGCGCGGCGAACCCCTAGCATTCGGCCTGTTGTTTACGCCGAGCGAGGAAACGATCATGAAATCCACACGCGCCATCAGCCTGGGAATCGGCATCATGCTGGTTCCCGTCGTCGCCGCCGCGGCCGACGCCGAACGCAGCTCGGCCGGCACCTACGTCCAGGATTCGGCCATCACCGCCAAGGTCAAGGCCCGGCTGGCCTCCGACAAGATGAGCAGCCTGGCGAAGATCCGGGTCGATACCGACCGCGACGGCGTCGTCTACCTGAGCGGCAAGGTCGCCAGCCAGAGCGAGGCCGAGCGCGCCATCACCGTCGCCCGCGAGACCGAGGGCGTGCGCACGGTGCTGAGCGACCTGCAGGTCAGCCCGGACAAGTGACCCGACGTCCCGCCCGCCGGCGGGAACGCCGCTTGCCTGCCTGAGGAGCCCGACGCCGGCCGGCGCCCGCCCGGCCGCCCGACCCTGGAGCTCCGATGGCACGCGTGATCTGGAAAGGCGCAGTCAGTTTCGGCCTGGTGCATATCCCGGTCGCGCTGGTGCCGGCCACCGTCCAGCGCGGCGTCGATTTCGACTGGCTCGACCGGCGCAGCATGGACCCGGTCGGCTACAAGCGCATCAACAAGGTCACCGGCCAGGAAATCGCCGGCGAGGACATCGTGCGCGGCGTTCAGGTTGAAAAGCACCGCTACGTCGTGCTCGCCGACGACGAAATCCGCGCCGCCTACCCGGCGGCGACGCGCACCGTCGATATCGTGGCCTTCGTCGCCGCCGGGCAGATTCCGCCGCATTATTTCGACACCCCGTACTACCTCGCTCCGGAAGCGCGCGGCGAAAAGGTCTATGCCCTGCTGCGCGAGGCGCTCGCCGGCAGCGGCCAGGCCGGGCTGGCCAAGGTGGTGCTGCGCAACACCCAGCATCTGGCCGTGCTGATGCCGTCCGGACCGGGCCTGCTGCTCAACACCCTGCGCTGGCCGGACGAGGTGCGCGACATCGGCGAGGTGGGCCTGCCCCGGGCCGCCATCGACGCCCGGCTCGACCCGCGCGAACTGGAAATGGCCGGGCGCCTGATCGCCGACATGCGCGAGGAATGGGAACCGGCCCGCTACAAGAACGAATTCGCCACGCAGATCATGGATCTGGTCGAACGCAAGGCCCGCCAGGGCAAGCTCGAGACGGTCGGCGCCGCCGCGGAGGAACCCACTGCGGGCGCCGAAGTCATAGATCTTGCCGAATTGCTGCGTCGCAGCCTGGGGCGCAAGGACAAGGCCCCTGAGCCGGCCGGAAGGGCGGCAGGCAGCGGGCGGCGCAGCCGGCGCAAGAGCGGTTGAGGCTCGCCACGGGCCTCCCCTTCGAACGATGCGGAAGGTCGGCGAATGGCGGCAACGCAACGGAGCAAGGCGAACGACAGGAGCGGGCCGGCGCTCGCAGAATACCGGCGCAAGCGCGATTTCGCGGCCACCCGCGAGCCGGCGGCCACCCGCGAGCCGGCGGCCGGCCCGGTGCGCCGGTGCAGCAAGACACCGCTCTTCGTCGTGCAGAAGCATGCGGCGCGCCACCTGCATTACGACTTCCGCCTCGAACTCGACGGCACCCTGAAAAGCTGGGCCGTGCCCAAGGGCCCCAGCCTCGACCCGGCGGTGCGCCGGCTGGCCGTGCAGGTCGAGGACCATCCGCTGGCCTACGCCGATTTCGAGGGCCGCATCCCGGCCGGGCAATACGGCGCCGGCGAAGTCATCGTCTGGGACCGCGGCGTATGGGAAGCGGCCGAGGCCGATCCCGGTGCCGCCTACCGCGCCGGCAAGCTCAAGTTCCACCTGCTCGGCGAAAAGCTCTCCGGCGGCTGGACGCTGGTGCGCAGCCGGCTGCCCGGCAGCGGCGACAAGGCGCAGTGGCTACTGATCAAGGAAAACGACGCAGCCGCCCGGCCGGCGGCCGACTACGACATCCTCGCGGCGCAGCCGGAAAGCGTGCTCAGCCATGTCTCGCTGGCGCCGCCGGCGAAGGCGGCCGACAAGGAGATCGAGGCAGCCGGGCAGGCCGGGGTGGCGGCGCCGCTGCCGGAGCGCCTGGCACCGGCGCTGGCCCGGCTGGTCGCCGCGCCGCCGGCCGGCGACTGGCGCTACGAGGTCAAGTTCGACGGCTACCGCCTGCTGGCCCGGGTCGACGGCCGGGAGGTCCGGCTGTTCACGCGCCAGGGCCTGGACTGGACCGCCAAACTGGCGGCCATCGCCGACGCCGTGCGCAGCCTCGGCCTGCCATCGGCCTGGCTCGACGGCGAACTGGTGGTGCCCGATGCATCCGGCCGGCCGGATTTCCAGGCCCTGCAGAACGCCTTCGAACACGGGCACAGCGCCGGTTTCGTCCTTTTCCTGTTCGACCTGCCCTATCACGACGGCCGCGACCTGCGCCGCCTGCCGCTCGAAGAACGGCGCCGCCGCCTGGCCGGCCTGCTCGCCGGCGCCGACGAAGCACGGCTGCGCTACTCCGCGGATTTTTCCGCGCCGCACGCCGATTTGCTGCGCAGCGCCTGCGCCCTCGGTCTCGAAGGCCTGGTCGGCAAGCGCGCCGGCAGCCCCTACCCGGCCGGGCGCGGCGGCGACTGGATCAAGCTCAAGTGCGCGCTGCGCCAGGAATTCGTCATCGGCGGCTACAGCGCGCCGCAGGGCGGGCGCAGCGGTTTCGGCGCGCTGCTCCTCGGCGTCCATGACGACAGTGGCGCCCTGCGCTACGCCGGCCGGGTCGGCACCGGCTTCGACGAAGCGGGACTGAAGACCGTGCATGCCCGCTTGCGCCCGCTGGCCCGGCCGACGCCGCCGTTCTCGCCGCCGCCCGGCGGGCGCGAGGCGGCCGGCGTCACCTGGCTCGAACCCCAGCTGCTGTGCGAAGTCCGATTCGCCGGGTGGACGCGCGAAGGCCGCGTGCGCCAGGCGGTGTTCCGCGGCCTGCGCGACGACAAACCGGCCCGGGAAATCGTCCGCGAACGGCCGGCCGGCGAACCTGACGGCAATCCCGGCCACTACCCGGGCCCCGGGCCCGGCACCAGGCGCGGCCGGGTGGCCGGCATCGCGATCAGCCACGGCGAGCGGCTGATCGATGCCGAAAGCCACACCACCAAGCTGGCGCTGGCCGAGTTCTACGACGCCCTGGCGCCGCACCTGCTGCCGCAACTGGCCGGCCGCGCGCTGTCGCTGCTGCGCGCGCCGGACGGCGTGGCCGGCGAACAGTTCTTCCAGCGCCACGCCGGGACGCTTGCCATCCCCGGCCTGCGCGCCATTCCGGCGGCGCCCGGCGAACCGCCGCTGATCGGCATCGACCGCCGCCAGGCGGTGGCCGGCGCGGTGCAGATGGGCACCATCGAATTCCACAGCGGCAATGCCGACTGGCGCCATCCCGAACGGCCCGACCGCTTCGTGCTCGACCTCGATCCCGATCCGGCGCTGCCCTGGTCGCGCATCGTCGAGGCCACCCGCCTGGTGCTGGTGCTGCTCGACGAGCTGGGCCTCGACGCCTTCCTCAAAACCAGCGGCGGCAAGGGCATGCACATCGTCGTGCCGCTCGCCCGCCAGCACGACTGGGAGACGGTCAAGGCCTTCAGCAAGGGCATCGCGCAGCACCTGGCGCGGCACCTGCCGCGCCAGTTCGTCGCCAGCATGGGACCGCACAACCGGGTCGGGCGGATTTTCGTCGATTACCTGCGCAACCAGCCGGGCGCCAGCACGGTGGCCGCCTACTCGGTGCGCGCCCGGCCCGGCCTGCCGGTCTCGGTCCCGATCGCCCGCGCCGAGCTCGACAGCGTGGCCGGCGCCGCCGCCTGGCACGTGGGCAACCTGGCCGGACGCCTGGCGCGGCTGAGCGCCGATCCGTGGGCCGGCTACGCCAACCGCCAGCGCCTCGGCCAGGCCATGCGCCGGCGCCTGGGACTGAGATGAGGCGGGCGGCGGCCACGCTGCTGGGCTGCTGCCTGCTGCTCAACGCCTGCGCGCTGCCGCCGGCGGAAGAGGGGGTGCCGCTGCCCGCGGCGCGTGCCGCGCCGGCACCGGCCGGCAACGAGCGCGCCGTGCGCCGCCACCTGGCGCGCGAAGACCGCCAGGGCCTGCTCGCCCGGCATCTGGCCGAAACCCGCAAGCTGATCGCGGCGCCGCCGACATTGGGCAACCAGGCCCACCTGCTGGTCGACGGGCCGCAGACGCAGAAGGCCATGCTGCGCGCCATCGCCGACGCGCGCCGACAGATCGACCTGGAAACCTACCTGCTCGAACCGGCCGGCATCGGCGAAGAACTGGCGACGCTGCTCGCCGCCAAGCGCGCGGCAAAGGTCAATATCCGCGTGCTGTACGACAGCGTCGGCTCGATCGCCACGCCGGAAGCCTATTTCGACCGCCTGCGCGCCGACGGCATCGCGGTCTGCGCCTTCAATCCGGTCAATCCGCTGGAGGCCGACCAGCGCCTGAGCCTGAACAACCGCGACCACCGCAAGATCCTGGTCGTCGACCAGCAGGTGGCCTTTACCGGCGGCATCAACATCAGCGGGGTGTACAGCTCGGCGCCGTTTCGCCGGCGCAACACGCCACCCAGCGTCACCGCCGGCTGGCGCGACACCCACGTCACCGTGCGCGGGCCGGCAGTCGGCCAGTTCCAGGCGCTGTTCGACGCCAGCTGGCAAAGCCAGGGATGCCCGCCGGGCGCCACCTCGACAGCGGCGCCGCAACCGGCCGCCGGCAGCGGCGGCATGGCGGTGCAGGTGGTGGCCGCCGACCCGCTGGCCGAGCGCAGCGAACTCTATTTCGCGCTGCTCGCCACCATCGGCAATGCGCGCCAGCGCATCTGGCTGACCTACGGTTATTTCGTGCCGGACATGCGCATCCTGCGCGCCCTGGGCGAGGCTGCCCGGCGCGGCGTCGATGTCCGCCTGATGCTGCCCGGCTTCAGCGATTTCTGGGCTCCCCTGCATGCCGGGCGGGCGCGCTATGCCGACCTGCTGGCGGCCGGCGTGCGCATTTTCGAATACCGCGACGCGCTGCTCCACGCCAAGACCGCCGTGATCGACGGCGTCTGGTCGAGCGTCGGCTCGACCAATCTCGACTGGCGCAGCTTCGTGCACAACTACGAGGCCGACCTGCTCGTCCTCGACGGCGATTTCGCGGGCGAAATGGAAGAACTGTTCGCCTTCGACCAAGACCACGCCCACGAAATCACCGCCCGCGAATGGGCGCAGCGCAGCCTTTTCGACCGGCTGCGCGAATGGCTGGCCCTGCGCTGGGAATACCTGCTGTAACCCGGCCGCTCAGGCTGCCCGCCGGCGGGACGACGACTCGCTGCCTTCCTGTCCGGCCTCCCGGCTTTCGCCGGTCTCTTCGCCTCCTTCACGCATCCCTTTCTCCATTTCCTCGCCCTGACGGCTCATCGCCTCACGGCCCTGGCGGGATGCGCTGCGGAACTGCTCGCCGCTTTCACGCAGCGAAGCGGTCGTCGCCTCGGACAGCATCTCGGTGGCGCGGGCGATCTCGTCCGCCTGCTGGCGCGACAACTCCTTCAGTTCCTCGAGGCTTTGCGTCGTCTGCTGGCGGAATTCCTGCAGCCCGTACTTCCAGCGCTCGGTGGCGTCGATCGCCTGCTGCTCGAACAGCCGGAAGACCTGCGACGGCACCTCGTTGAGGACTTCGCCCTCCTGGCCGACGAACTGCACGAGGTTCTCGGTCGCCGCCGAGAACAGGTGGCTGGCGCGATCGTCGCCGATCTCGAACAGCCGCGAATAGTCGGGCAGCCCGAAGGCCGACGCGGCCCGGCTCTGGGCGCGCATCATGATGCGCGCCGTGGCCGCCTGCATGTCGTAGAACTGGCCGAGGCTGCGCAAGGCGCTGACCGTCATGTTGATCGCTTCGTTGCGCTGCTTGCGCCCGTCGGACGACCCTTCCGGGCCGCCCTGGCGCCCGTTGCCGCGCTCGCTGCCGCGTTCGGCCTGGCTGCCACGTTCCATCTGGCTGCCATGTTCCGCCCGGGCGGCACCCGTTTCGACACCGGCCTGGCCGCTGCGCCCGGGGGGCTGCCGTTCCTGCGATTTTTCGCTGCCTACTCTTGCTTGGACCATGTTGTTTCTCCTGAACGATTCGGATATGGATCACAGCCGCCACCGCCTCGTATCCGGACGCGGCGCCAGGGCTTCCCCCCCGCCGCGGCGGGGATTGCTGTAACGCAGCAACAATGGGTCCCGAGCGCGGCCGGCGGGTGCCGCGTAAAAATTGCCGGCGCCGGGAAAAAACTACAGAAAGCGCCGGCCCCCCTGCCGACCGGCGCAGACGGGTACGGCATCGCCTTTGCTAGGAGAAGTCAGAGTGGGGCCGTAGGCGGCAGGCACGCGCCGGACCGCCCGTTGACGGAGAAACGAGACGATGACTGTGCTGACCGACAAGCCGGCGGACGACGGACGGCAGGGCGCCGCGCCATGAACCTGGCCGATCCGTTGCTGCTGGCGCGCCTGCAGTTCGCCGCCAACATCAGCTTCCATATCCTGTTTCCGGCGATCAGCCTGGCGCTGGCCTGGGTGCTGCTGTATTTCAAGCTGCGCTTCGACCGCAGCGGCGAGGCCGCCTGGATGGAGGCCTACCGCTTCTGGGTCAAGGTCTTCGCGCTCAGCTTCGCCATCGGTGTGGTCAGCGGCATCACCATGAGCTTCCAGTTCGGCACCAACTGGCCGGGCTACATGAACACGGTCGGCAACATCGCCGGCCCGCTGCTCGCCTACGAGGTGCTGACCGCCTTTTTCCTGGAAGCCACCTTCCTCGGCATCATGCTGTTCGGCAGCGGCCGCGTCAGCCGCCGCGTCCACACGCTATCGACGCTGCTGGTGGCGGTCGGTACCACGCTGTCGGCCTTCTGGATCCTGGCCCTCAATTCCTGGATGCAGACGCCGGCCGGGTTCACGATGATCGACGGCCAGGCCCATCCGACCGACTGGCTGGCGGTGCTGTTCAATCCCTCCTTCCCGTACCGCTTCACGCACATGCTGATCGCCTGCGGGCTGGTCACCGCCTTCCTGATCGCCGGCATCTCGGCCTGGCGCTGGCGGCGCGGCGACCATGGCGCCGACGTGCGCGCCGCACTCGGCAGCGCGGTCGGCCTGGCGGCCCTGCTGGCGCCGCTGCAGATCGCCGTCGGCGACCTGCACGGCATCAACACCTTCCACCACCAGCCGGCCAAGCTGGCGGCCATGGAAGGGCTGTGGGAAACGCAGCGCGGCGCGCCGGCCATCCTTTTCGCCATTCCCGACGAGGCGGCGCAGGCCAACCGCCACGAAATCGCCATCCCCGGCCTGGCTTCGCTCTACCTCGGCCATTCGGTGGACACCGAGGTGCGCGGCCTGAAGGAATTCGCCGGCGCCCATCCGCCGGTCGCCCCGGTCTTCTGGGCCTTCCGCCTGATGGTCGGGATCGGCCTCTTGATGCTCGTCGTCTCGTGGACCGCCTTCTGGCAACTGCGCCGGCACGGCCGGCCGGGGCCGCTGACCGGCCGGGCGCTGGTGGCGATGACCTTTTCCGGCTGGCTGGCCCTGCTGGCCGGCTGGTACGTCACCGAGATCGGCCGCCAGCCGTGGCTGGTGCAGGGCGTGCTGACCACCGCCGCCGCCGTCGGACCGGCGCCGGCCGGCACCGTCGGGCTCAGCCTGGCCATGTACGTGGCGCTCTACGTGCTGCTGCTGGCCGCCTTCGTCAGCGTGCTCTTCTATCTCGCGCGCCAGGCCGTCGCCGAGCGCGAGGCGCCGGGGCTCAACCCGGAGCTCGATCCGTTCCGGGCCGGCGCCCGCCATGCCCGGGAGCACCGCCATGCCTGACCTGACGCAAGCCGCCGGCTGGCTACCGCTGGCCTTCATGATCATCATGGGGCTGGCCATCCTGATCTACGTCGTGCTCGACGGCTACGATCTCGGCGTCGGCATGCTGATGGTGCTGGCCGATGCCGGCGAGCGCGACCTGATGGTGGCCTCCATCGGGCCCTTCTGGGATGCCAACGAAACCTGGCTGGTACTCGGCATCGGCGTGCTGCTGACGGCCTTCCCGCTGGCCCACGGCATCATCCTCGGCGCCCTCTACCTGCCGGTGGCGGTGATGCTGCTCGGCCTGATTCTGCGCGGCGTCGCCTTCGATTTCCGGGTCAAGGCACAGGACCGCCACCGCCCGTGGTGGAACCGCGCCTTCTTCGCCGGCTCGCTGCTCGCCGCGCTGGCCCAGGGCTACATGCTCGGGCTGTTCGTGCTCGGCTTCGCGCGCAGCCCGACCACGGTGCTGTTCGCGGTGCTGATCGGCCTCGGCCTGGCCGCCGGCTACTGCCTGCTCGGCGCCGGCTGGCTGCTGCTCAAGTGCGAAGGCAGGCTGCAGCAGCGGGCGGCGGTCTGGGGCTGGTGGGCGCTGTGGCTGACGGCGCTGGGCATCGCCGCGGTGTCGCTGGCGACGCCCTTGCTGAGTCCGGCGATCCAGGCCCGGTGGTTCGCCTTTCCCGACATCTTCCTGCTGGCGCCGCTGCCGGCCCTGACGGCAGTCCTCTTCGCCGTCGCCGCCATCGCCCTGCGCCGGCTGCCGGCCCGCCTCGCCGCCGGCGACGAGCAGGGGGTCTGGCATCCCTTCGCCGCCGCCATCGCCATCTTCGTGCTCGCCCATGCCGGCCTGACCTACAGCCTCTTCCCCTGGCTCGTGCCGCAGCGCCTGGACCTGTGGCAGGCCGCCGCGGCACCAGGCTCGCTGGCCTTCATCTTCGCCGGCGTGGTCGTCGTGCTGCCGCTGATCCTGGCCTACACCGCCTTCGCCTACTGGGTGTTCCGCGGCAAGGCCACCCATCTCGGTTATGGCTAAGCGGGGAGGGGCTTCTTCCCGATTCCGGCGGACCTCATGCCCGATACCCCGAATCCCTGGCTGATCGCGCTGGCCTTCGGCTTCGCCGCCTTTTCCGGCGCCTGCTTCGTGACCTTCGCCCAGCGCTGGTCGCCGTACACCGGCCAGTCCTTCGGCCGGCTGGCGGCCGGCAGCATCGTCATCGCCGCCGGCTGGTGGAGCGCCGTGCTGCTGATGCAGCTGGCCCTGGCGCCGCAGGCGGCCACGCTGGGCGAACTCGACGCCAGCCTGCTTGCCGTGCCGCCGCTGGTCGGCGGCATCATGGCCGCACTGCTGCTCGAAACCACGCGCCAGCCGCTGGCCCGCATGCTCGGCGCCGCCGGCGCGCTGACCGTGGCCTCGCTGCTGCTGCCGCTCAGCATCGGCCTGGCCAGCCCCACCGGCGTCGCCTGGCTGCGCCAGCTGCTCGCCGCCGCGCTCGTCTTCGTCTGCCTGCTGCCGGCCCTGCTGCTGATCTCGCCGGCCCGCCCGTCGCCCTGGCGCAATCTCGGCGCGCTGCTGCTGATCGCGGTGGGCATCCTGCTGCCGCAGGCCTTCCGCCTGGGCCGCGGGCCGGGCGCGGCGGCGACCGTGCTCAGCGAGCCGGAATGGCTGGGGCGGATCATCATTCTCGACACCGGCGCGGCCATTGCCCTGTTCCTGCTGATCCGCCGCCTGCTCGACCAGGATGCGCGCAGCACCACCCAGGGCGGCGAGCTGGCCGAGCGCCTGCGGCAGCTCGGCGAGGAGCGCGAAAGCCTGCTGCGCACCCACGAACAGGTGCTGCAGAGCGCCAATGTCGGCCTCTTCGACTGGCACATCAAGTCGGATGCGCTGACCTTCGCCGGCGCCTGGCCCGGCATGCTCGGCTACGAGGACGAACAGGCGGCGCAGTTGCGGCGGATGCCGGAGCTGTGGCGCCAGCTCTGCCACCCGCAGGACGCCATCCTGGTCCAGCGGCTGCTGCGCCAGCTGCGCCTGGGCCAGCGCGAACAGGTCGTCTGCGAATTGCGCCTGCGCTCGGTGCGCAACACCTGGCGCTGGATCCGGGTCAATGCCCGGGTCGGCGAGCATGAGGCCGACAGCAGCCCGCGCCGCGTGCTCGGCACGCTGGGCGACATCGACCGCCGCCAGCGCGCCGAGGCGGCGATGCTTGCCGAACGCCGGCTGTTCGCCGCCGGCCCGGTGATTATCCTGACCTTCGAGGCGGCGCCGCCGCACCGGCTGCGCCATGCCTCGTCCAACCTGCCGGAGGCGCGTGGCCACCCGGAACAGCACCAGCCGCTGGGCGAACCGCTGGCGACGCTGTTCCACCGCGACGACGCCGACGGCCTCGGCGAGCTGCTGGCGCACGTCGTCGAACAGCCGGGCGTGCCGGCCCAGCGTGAGATGCGCGTCGTGCGCGCCGACCATTCGTGGCGCTGGTACGTGCTGCACGTGGTCGCCGAGCGGCCCGAGGCGAGCACGCTGCGCGCCTACCTGGTCGACATCAACCGCCTCAAGGAAGCCGAATCGAAGGTCGCCGCCCACAATCAGCAGTTGCAGGGCATGCTCAGGACGATGACCAAGACCCAGCATTTCCTGCAGAACCTGCAGCAATTCACCGAACTGCTGCAGGTCTGCGAAAACGAGGCCGAGAGCCGGCAGATCATCGTCCACGGCGGACCGCAGCTGTTCCCGGAATGGAGCGGGGCGCTGACCCTCGCCAGCGTCAATGGCCAGATGGAAGTGATCGCCCGCTGGGGCCAGCACTTCGCCTTCAAATCCACCGAGGAAGCCGACTGCTGGGCCCTGCGCCGCGGCCACCTGCACCAGGCCAGCGCCAGGCCGCCGTCGGTGACGCCGGTCTGCGGCCACTTCGGCGATGGCCACGAGTTGCCGGTCGGCATCCAGCACGCCATCTGCGCGCCGCTGCTGAAGAGCTTCGACCGCCCCGGCGCGCTGCACCTGGTCGCCCTCAGCGCGATGAACGAGGAGGAACTGCGCAGCATCGTCTGGGGCGCCGAGCTGTTCGCCGATGCGCTCAAGCTGTCGCTGGGCAACCTGCGCCTGCGCGCCTCGCTGCGCGAGCAGGCGGTGCACGACGCGATGACCGACCTGTTCAACCGCCGCTATTTCGACGAGGTGCTCGAACGCGAGGTCAGCCGCTCGAACCGCACCGGCGAGGGCCTGATCCTGGCCATCATCGACATCGACCATTTCAAGTCCTTCAACGACGCCTTCAGCCACGAGGCGGGCGACAAGGTGCTGCGTACCGTCGCCGAGCAGCTGCAGGATTTCGTCCGTTCCTACGACATCGCCTGCCGGGTCGGCGGCGAGGAGCTGGCGGTGATCATGCCGCGCGCGCACATCGAGGAAGGAGTCGCCCGCCTCGACCACCTGCGCGAAGAGATCAGCAACCATCGCCTCAGCCACAACGGCGTGCGCCTGCCGGCCATCACCGTCTCGATCGGCGTCGCCGAGCTTGAGGGCAGCACCGCCGACCACCTGATGCGGCGGGCCGACGCCGCGCTGTACGCCGCCAAGCACCAGGGCCGCAACCGGGTCATGCGCTGGGACCCGACCATGGACGTCGTCTTTTCCGGCAGTCTGACCACGGGCGAACGGCGGCACACCCGGCACTAGGAGCGGGGCCGGGCATGCCGGTTGCAGCCAAGGGGAATCTTCTGTCAGGAGGCCGCCCATGTCCGCCTTGCCCCCCCCTTCGCTGTCCAATGTCGAGACCCTGCGGGCCCGCGCCCGCCACCATATCGACGAGGGCGCCGTCACCGACGACTACCGGGCCGACCGCGCCATCGTGCTGCAGCTGCTCAACGCCGCGCTGGCCACCGAAATCGTCTGCAGCCTGCGTTACAAGCGCCATTACTACACGGCCAAGGGCCTGACCGCGGCCAGCATCGCCCAGGAATTCCTCGAACACGCGCGCGAGGAAGAACTGCACGCCGACCGTTTCGCCGACCGCATCACCCAGCTCGGTGGCGAGCCCGACTTCTCGCCCGACACGCTGAGCGCGCGCAGCCACGCCGAATACGTCGAGGGCGAGACCATCGTCGACATGATCAAGGAGGATCTCGTGGCCGAGCGCATCGCCATCGAGAGCTACAAGGAGATCGTCGATTACCTGGGCAGCAGCGACCCGACCACCCGCCGCCTGTTCGAGGAAGTGCTGGCGGTCGAGGAACAGCATGCCGAGGAACTGCACACCCTGATCCACCAGATCGGCACCACCCGGGCCGCCGTCTGAGCGGCCCGCCGCGAGGGCGCCCGTGCCGACCGCCGCCAGCCTGTTCGTGCCGGGACGCAACTGCTGCGCCGTGGCCCGCGCTCACCGGGTCAGCCTGCTGATCGACGGCGAAGCCTATTTCAACGCCTTCTGCCGGGCGGCCGAGCGCGCCACCCGGTCGATCGTCGTGCTGGCCTGGGATTTCAGCAGCAGCACGCGCCTGCGCTTCGGGGATGGCGACCGGCACCAGCCGCCGGCGCGGCTCGGCGACTTCCTGAACTGGCTGGCGCGGCGCCGGCACACGCTGCAGATCCACGTGCTCGACTGGGACTACCCGCTGGTCTTCGGCACCGACCGCGAGTTCCCGCCGGTCTGGGGGCTGGGCTGGAAGGCTCACCACCGCGTCGAGGTGGCCTACGACAACACCCATCCGGTCGGCGGCTCGCACCACCAGAAAGTGGTGGTCATCGACGACGCGATGGCCTTCGTCGGCGGCTTCGACCTCACCGACCGGCGCTGGGACACCCCGGCCCACCGCGTGCACGACGGCCGCCGGCGGGCCGGCAAGGTGGACTACCCACCCTTCCACGACCTGATGATGGCGGTCGACGGCGAGGCCGCCCGCGCTCTCGGCGAACTCGCCCGCGACCGCTGGCTGGCCGCCACCGAGGAAGCATTGCCGCCGGTGACGGCGGCGGCCGACCCGTGGCCGCCCGATCTGGCCGCCGACCTCGTCGATGTGGACGTGGCCATCGCCCGCACCCTGCCGCCGGGGCCGGGCCGGGCGGCGGTGCGCGAAGTCGAGGCGCTCTACCTCGACATGATCGCTGCCGCCCGGCACAGCATCTACATCGAGAACCAGTATTTCACCGCCCACGCCATCGGCGACGCGCTGGCCGCCCGCCTGGCTGAGCCGGACGGCCCGGAAATCGTCATCGTCCTGCGCCTGCTCAGCCACGGCTGGCTCGAGGAACACACCATGCAGCTCCTGCGCACCGGACTGATCCAGCGCCTGCGGACCATCGACCGGCACGGCCGCCTGGCCGTCTACTACCCGCACATCGACGGCCTCAAGGACGGTACCTGCCTCGACATCCACGCCAAGTTGATGATCGTCGACGACGAGCTGCTGCGCATCGGCTCGGCCAACCTGTGCAACCGCTCGCTCGGGCTGGACAGCGAATGCGACGCCGCCATCGAGGCGCGCGGCGACCCGGTCGTCGGCGCTGCCATTGCCCGCTTCCGCAACCGCCTGCTGGGCGAGCACCTGGACCGGTCGCCGGCCCGCGTCGCGCAGGAAATCGGGCGCCAGGGCAGCATCATCGGCGCCATCGAGGCACTGGCCGGCGGGCCGCGCACCCTCCGGCTCCTCGAACGCGAAGCCGCCTGGCCGGAAGCGGTGGTCGAACTGGCGCGCATCGCCGATCCCGTCGGGCCGCTGCTCGGCGCCGACGAGATCACGGCCACCCAGGCGCCCCGGGAAGCGGTCGCCGACTGGCGTCGCGGCGGCCGCCGCCTGCTCTTCATCGTGCTGCTGCTCGGCGGCCTGACCGCGCTGTGGCGCTACACCCCACTGGCCGGCCTGCTGGCGCCGGAGCGGGTGGTCGCCTGGGCACACGAATTCTCCGGCCGGCCGTGGGCGCCGCTGGCCATCCTGCTGGCCTACACGCCGGCCTGCGTGGTGCTGTTCCCGCGCGCCCTGATCACGCTCGCCGCCATCGTCGCCTTCGGGCCGCTGACCGGCGCCGCCTACGCCCTGTGCGGCCTGTTGCTCGCCGCCTTCCTCAGCTATGTCGCCGGCCGCGAGCTGCCGCGCCACACGGTGCGCCACCTGACCGGGCCGAGCCTCAACCGCATGGCCGAAACCCTGCGCCGGCGCGGCCTGGTCGCCGTCACCGCGCTGCGCCTGGTGCCGATCGCGCCATTCGCCTTCGAAGGCCTGGTGGCCGGGGCGATCCACATCCGCCTGTGGCATTTCATGCTCGGCACGCTGCTCGGCCTGCTGCCCGGCACCGTCGTCACCGCGGTGTTCGGCAACGAGATCGGCGAGGCCCTGCAAGGCCGCTCGTCAATCAGCTACGGCCTCGTCGCCGGCCTGGCCGTGCTGCTGATCGGCCTCATCGTGCTCGTCCGCCGCTGGCTGCTGGCGGAAAGCCACCATGCCGGCCACCGTACCGCCGCATGAACCAGGACACCGAACTCGTCAGCTGGCACAACCTGGACGAACTGCTCGGCCCGGACTGCCTGCGCATCGCCTCCTACAACATCCACCGCTGCGCCGGCGGCGACGGCCGGACAGATGCCGCGCGCGTGGTCCGTGTCATCGACGAGATGGGCTGCGACACCATCGGCCTGCAGGAAGTCGCCAGCGACCACCACGGCCGGCACGACTCGGTGCAACTCGACTACCTGGCCGAGCGCACGCAGATGCAGGCCATCGCCGGCCACACCATCGTCCACCACACCGGCCATTTCGGCAACGCGCTGCTGACCCGGCGGCCGGTCCTGGCGGTGCGCCTGCACGACCTCAGTTTCCCGCGGCGCGAGCCGCGCGGCGCCATCGAGGCCGAGATCGACGTCGCCGGCCAGGCCATGCGCGTCTTCGTCACCCATCTCGGCCTGCGTCCGGCCGAACGCCGCTACCAGGTGCGGCGCATGCTCGACCTGCTGGCCGGGGTGCCGGAAGGGCAGGCCGTGGTGGTGCTCGGCGACATCAACGAATGGCTGCCGCTCGGCCGGCCGCTGCGCTGGCTGCACGACCTGCTCGGCGAAGCCCCGGCCGAACGCTCCTTCCCGGCCCGGCTGCCGCTGTTCGCCCTCGACCGCGTCTGGGTCCGCCCGTACTGGGCGCTGCTCGCCTTCGGCACGCACCGTTCGACGACCGCCCGCCTCGCCTCCGACCACCTGCCGGTCAAGGCCATCGTCGCCACCGGCGCCGAGCGGCCGGGCACCGTCCATCGTCCCAACCGGCGCCAGATCGCCCGCGCCAACGAAAGGAACCCATCATGAACCCGACCAGCAACCCGGCACTGAACGGCAAGGTCGCCATCGTCACCGGTGCCGCCAGCGGCATCGGCAAGGCCATCGCGCTGGCCCTGGCCGAGGCCGGCGCCCGCCTCGGCGTCACCGACCTCGACGCCGGCGGCGCCCGCGCCGTCGCCAACGGCATCGAAAGGAGCGGCGGCCAGGCCCTCGCCGTGGCCATGGACGTCGCCGACGAAGGCGCGGTCGATCGCGGCATCGACGAGATCGCCGGGCATTTCGGCGGCATCGACCTGCTGGTGTCGAATGCCGGCATCCAGATCGTCAATCCCATCGTCGATTTCGCCTTCGCCGACTGGCGCAAGGTGCTGGCCGTGCATCTCGACGGCGCCTTCCTGACCACCCGCGCCGCGCTGCGCCACATGTACGGCGACCAGGAGCGCGGCGGCGTGGTCATCTACACCGGCTCGGTGCATTCGCACGAAGGCTCGCCGCTGAAATCGGCCTACGTCGCCGCCAAGCACGGCCTGCTCGGGCTGGCCCGCGTGCTGGCCAAGGAGGGCGCCGAGCACGGCGTGCGCGCCCATGTCGTCTGTCCCGGCTTCGTGCGCACGCCGCTGGTGGACAAACAGATCCCGCAACAGGCGAAGGAGCTGGGCATCAGCGAGGACGAGGTGGTGCACAAGGTGATGCTGGCCGAGACCGTCGATGACGCATTCACCACCGTCGACGAGGTGGCGCGCACCGTGCTGTTCCTCGCCGCCTTCCCCAGCGCCGCGCTGACCGGGCAGTCGCTGGTCGTCAGCCACGGCTGGCACATGCGCTGAGGCGGCGATGCGCCAGCCCGCGAAACAGCGGCCGCTGACCGTGGTCGGCACGGCCGGCGGCCGCACCCT
>DASUZG010000103.1:0-3079 GCA_036376995.1 Azonexus sp.
CGATGCGCTGATGTTCATCGACGAGTCGCATGTGTCCATCGGTCAGGTCGGCGGCATGTACAAAGGCGACCGCTCGCGCAAGGAAAACCTCGTCGATTACGGTTTTCGCCTGCCGTCGGCGCTGGACAACCGGCCGCTGCAATTCAACGAGTTCGAAGCGCATATGCGGCAGACGGTGTTCGTGTCGGCGACCCCGGCCGACTACGAGAACCAGCATGCCGGCCAGGTCGTCGAGCAACTGGTGCGCCCGACCGGCCTGATCGACCCGGAAGTCATCGTGCGCCCGGCCGGTACCCAGGTCGACGATCTGCTCGGCGAGATCAACAAGCGCGTCGCGGTCGGCGAGCGGGTGCTGGTGACCACGCTGACCAAGCGCATGGCCGAGGATCTGACCGATTTTCTGGCCGACAACGGCATCAAGGTCCGCTACCTGCATTCCGACATCGATACCGTCGAGCGCGTTGAGATCATCCGCGACCTGCGCTTGGGCAAGTTCGACGTGCTGGTCGGCATCAACCTGCTGCGCGAAGGCCTGGATATCCCGGAGGTTTCGCTGGTTGCCATCCTCGACGCCGACAAGGAGGGCTTCCTGCGCTCCGAACGCTCGCTGATCCAGACCATTGGCCGGGCGGCGCGTCATATTCATGGCACAGCCATCCTTTACGCTGATAGGATTACGCAATCCATGCAGCGGGCGATTGCCGAGACGGAGCGGCGACGCGAGAAACAGATCGAATTCAACCGCGCGCATGGCATTACGCCGCGCGGGGTGTCGAAGAAGATCAAGGACATCATCGACGGCGTATACGATGCCGAATCGGCGCAGACCGAATTGAAGGCGGCGCAACAGCGTGCGGCCTACGAGGCAATGGATGAAAAGACCGTCGCCAGGGAGATCAAGCGGCTCGAGAAGCAGATGCTGGAGTGTGCGAAGAACCTGGAGTTCGAAAAAGCGGCGGCTGCCCGCGACGAACTGTTCCGGTTGAGGGAGCAGTTCTTCGGCGCGGCGCAGCACGACCCGGATGGAGATGAGGTGAGATGAGCTACCGCGTGCTGCTGGTCTGTATGGGGAATATCTGTCGTTCCCCGACGGCCGAAGGGGTGCTGAGAAAATACATCCAGCTGAACATGCTGGGCGACAGGGTCGAGGTCGATTCGGCTGGCACGCACGGCTACCACGTCGGCGAAGCGCCGGATGCGCGCACCCAGCGGGCGGCGCTGGCGCGTGGCTACAACCTGTCGCAGTTGCGGGCGCGCAAGGTGGCCCGCCAGGACCTCGATTATTTCGACCTGATCCTGGCCATGGACCGGACCAATCTCGACAACCTGCAGCGCATGGCAACACCGGAACAGCAGCCGCGGATCAGGCTGTTCATGGCCTACGCCAGCAATTTTGAAGACGATGAAGTGCCGGATCCCTACTATGGCCTCGGCCACGGTTTCGATCTGGTGCTGGACATGGTCGAGGATGCCTCGCAGGGCCTGATCGAGGAGATCAAGAAGGAACTGGGGCGGGTCTGATCCGCCGCCGGCGGCAATGCAAAAGGGCGCCCGGAGGCGCCCTTTTTTTGTCGCTGAAATCCGCTTACTTGCGGGTTTCGACCATCATCAGCGGTTCGTCGGCCGCCTGGCCGGCATCCGCCTTGGCCTTGCGCGGACGGCCCAGGCGAACCGGCACTTCTGGCTGGGCGACCGCGGCGGCAGTTGCCGTGGTCTGCACCAAGACCAGGCCGCTGTCGGCCAGCGTCTTGTCCAGGTCGACCGCCGGAACGGCAATCGGCGCGGTCGCGACAGCCGGTGCCGGAGCGGCCGGTTCGGCGAGGGCGGCTTCCGGAACGGCTTCGACAACCGGAGCGATGGCTTCGACAACAACCGGAGCTTCTTCGACGACCGGTGCCGGCGTCGCGACGACCACTTCAGCCACGGCCGGAGCGGGTTGGGCAAGCACGGTGTCGACGGCGAAAACCGGTTGCGGCGCCGTTTCGACAACTTCGATCGGGCTCGCAGCGACGGGCGTGGTTTCGATGACGGGCGTCGGTTCGGCGACAGCCAGCGGAGCGGCGGCGACGATTTCGGGATCGGCTGCGACAGTGGCTTCACCGGCGTTCACCGCTTGCTCAGCGACGACCGGAGCGGCCGCAGCTTCGCCTTCATTGCGCCGGCCTTCACCCCGGCCACGACCGCCACGGCGGCCACGACGGCGGGTATTGGTTTCATCGCCGCTCGGCGCTTCCGGGACTTCGGTGCCGACGGGCAGGGCGGCTGCGCTGACGGCTTCCGTCGGCAGGCGGTTTTCGCTGCTTTCCTGAGTCGGGCGTTCGGTCTTCTCGCGGCGCTCGCCGCGCGGGCGGCGTTCCTTGCGCTCGCCGGCCGCCGGCGTGGCGGTCTCGTCACGTGGTGCGCGTTCGGCCTGGCGCTCGTTGCGGTTGCCGCGTTCCTGGCGCTCGCCGCGCTCTTCGTCGCGACGGTTGCCGTTGCGGCCGCCACGGCGGCCATCGCCACGGCCTTCGCCACGTTCACGCCGGTTTTCGTTGCGGCCTTCACGCGGCTTGCGTGCCGGCTCCGGTGCCGGCACCGGTTGTTCGACCGGCTTCGGGCTGCTGCGGAACCAGGAGGCGATTTTGGCGAACAGGCCGGGCTCTTCCTGCGGCACCGGTGCCGCCGGGACTTCGGTTGCCTTTTCGGCGACCACCGGGGCCGGCTGTTCCGGCGAAATGCCCTTGACCATGGCTTCCTGGCGGGGTTTCGCCGATTCCTGCTGGGTCGCCAGCTTGATGGCTTCCTCGATCGGGGCGTCGACCATGCGGTAGGACGGTTCGCGCGAATCGTCGTTGTTCAGGTCGTCGTGGCGCAGGCGGGTGATCTTGTGGGCCGGCGTTTCGAGGTGGATGTTCGGGATCAGCAGGATGTTGACCTTGTGCCGCAGCTCGATGGCGGCGATGTCCGGGCGCTTTTCGTTGAGCAGGAAGGTGGCGACGTCGACCGGCATCTGCACGTGCACCGCGCCGGTGTTTTCCTTCATCGACTCTTCTTCGAGGATGCGCAGGATGTGCAGCGCCGCCGATTCGGTCGAGCGGAT
>DASUZG010000104.1:0-4471 GCA_036376995.1 Azonexus sp.
GACCGTGCCCTTCAACCAGTCGGTGTTCGGCAGTAGACCGATCTGGACGAAGATGCCTTCGAGTTCGAGATGATGCAGGGCGTCCGTGCCGCGGTCCTTGTAGCTCAGGCCGTTGACCTTCTGGCCGTCGCCGGTGACTTCGGTGGTTTGCGCCGACTTGATCACGGTGACGTTGGCCAGGCTGTACAGCTTCTTCTGCAGCACGGCATCGGCGCGCAGCGTGTCGGCGAATTCGAGCAGCGTCACGTGGGCGACGATGCCGGCCAGGTCGATGGCCGCTTCGACGCCGGAGTTGCCGCCGCCGATCACGGCGACGCGCTTGCCCTTGAACAGCGGACCGTCGCAGTGCGGGCAGAAGCAGACGCCCTTGGCCTTGTACTCCTTCTCGCCGGGCACGTTCATCTCGCGCCAGCGGGCGCCGGTGGCGAGAATTACCGACTTCGACTTCAGCGTCGCCCCGTTTTCGAGCTGCACTTCGATCAGTTCGCCCGGCGTCAGCTTGGCGGCGCGCTGCAGGTTCATCACATCCACTTCATATTGCTTGACGTGCTGCTCCAGTGCGGCGACCAGCTTCGGCCCTTCGGTTTCCTTGACCGAAATGAAGTTCTCGATGCCCAGCGTATCCATTACCTGGCCGCCGAAACGCTCGGCCAGCACGCCGGTGCGAATGCCTTTGCGCGCCGCGTAGATGGCTGCCGCGGCGCCGGCCGGGCCACCGCCGACGACCAGCACGTCGAACGGATCCTTGTCGTTCAACGCCTCGGCCGCCCGCTTGGCAGCGCCGGTGTCGAGCTTGGCGAGGATTTCCTCGATGGTCATCCGGCCCTGGCCGAATTCCTCGCCGTTCAGGAAGACCATCGGCACGGCCATGATCTGGCGCGTATTCACTTCATCCTGGAACAGGGCGCCGTCGATCATCGTGCTGGTGACGCCCGGGTTGAGCACGGCCATCAGGTTGAAGGCCTGCACGACGTCGGGGCAGTTGTGGCAGGAGAGCGAGATGAAGGTTTCGACGTGGAAGGTGCCCTGCAGGCCCTTGATCTGTTCGATCACCGCGGGCTCGACCTTGGGCGGGTGGCCGCCGGTCTGCAGCAGGGCGAGGATCAGCGAGGTGAATTCGTGGCCCATCGGCAGGCCGGCGAAGGTGATGCGCGGCGTCTCGCCCGGCTGGCCGATGGCAAACGAGGGGCGGCGGGCGGCGTCGCCGTTCTCGCGCAGGCTGACCTTGTCGGAGAGCGAGGCGATGTCGACCAGCAGACTGCGCATTTCCTGCGCCTTGGCGCTGTCGTCGAGCGAAGCGACCAGTTCGATCGGGAGCTGCAACTTTTCGAGATAGGCCTTGAGTTGTTCCTTGATGGCGGTATCGAGCATGACGTTTCCTCAGTTCGGTGAGTCGTTCGACACTGGCCGCTGGTCGCAAACAACCAACAGCCAGTAGCTAACAACTAGTAATCAACTAGTTAGATCTTGCCGACCAGGTCCAGCGACGGCTTCAGCGTCTCGGCGCCTTCCTGCCACTTGGCCGGGCAGACTTCGCCCGGGTGCGAGGCGACGTACTGGGCAGCCTTGACCTTGCGCAGCAGCTCGGACGCGTCACGGCCGATGCCCAGGTCGTGAATTTCGGCGACCTTGATTTCGCCTTCCGGGTTGACCAGGAAGGTGCCGCGCAGCGCCAGGCCTTCTTCCTCGATCATCACGTCGAAGTTGCGGGTGATGGTGCCGGTCGGGTCGCCGAGCATCACGTACTGGATCTTCTTGATGGTGTCGGAAGCGTCGTGCCAGGCCTTGTGCGTGAAGTGGGTGTCGGTCGAAACGGAATAGACTTCGACGCCCAGCTTCTTGAACTCGGGATACAGGTCGGCCATGTCGCCCAGTTCGGTCGGGCAGACGAAGGTGAAGTCGGCCGGGTAGAAGAAGAAGACCGACCACTTGCCCTTCAGGTCGCTGTCGGACACGGTGACGAACTTGCCGTTGTGGTAGGCCTGGGTGGTGAACGGCTTGAGCTTGCTGTTGATGATGGACATGAGGGGTTTCTCCTTTTGGGTTGATGAATTACAGAAACGACATATTAGGGTCGGCTGGCCAATTGCGCCAATTGATTGCCTAAATTTTCCGTATAGCGAACGGCTATCTGTCGAAGGCTCAGTTTACCGGTTGTCGCACCATCTTGCTGTCATCGCCGGCCGCTGGTTGCAACCTCCCAACGGAGGATGGTCGCTGTTGGTCGCTAGTTACAAAGTACTAGTTCTATGTCCGCATTGGAACTAGGGTTTATCCGTCAGCCGTATTCACTTGATGCACATCAAGTTCGAGAATCGGCGCGAACGGGAACAATCCGCACCCGTAAGTTGTTGTCTGCCACTGCGTCTGAAGGGATTAGTCCGGATGAATATATCGAGCGCCATTGTGTATATCGCCCCGTCGCGACTCGATGAGGCGTGCGCCGTGCTCGGCGACATGTCTGGCGTGGAAATCCACGCCCGTTCGGACGAAGGCAAGGTCGTGGTGACGCTCGAGGACGACGACGCGAATTCGGCTGCGGACCGTTACGTGGCCTTGCATGGTGTCCCCGGCGTCGCATCGGTGGCCATGGTTTATCAATACAGCGACGACGAGTCAGATACCTAGGAGGTAGAGTCGTGAAACTCAATCGACGGGATTTCATCAAGGCCAATGCTGCGGCGGCGGCCATTTCCGCGGCCGGTCTGCCGGCCGGCAGTGCCGTGGCGGCATCGCCGAATGGCGATATCCGCTGGGACAAGGCACCCTGCCGCTTCTGCGGCACCGGCTGCAGCGTCCTGGTCGGCACCCAGAACGGACGCGTCGTCGCCACCCAGGGCGATCCGGACGCGCCGGTCAATCGTGGCCTTAACTGCATCAAGGGCTATTTCCTGTCCAAGATCATGTACGGCAGCGACCGCCTGAAGACGCCGATGCTGCGCATGAGCAATGGCAAGTACGACAAGAACGGCGAATTCGCGCCGATCTCCTGGAAGCAGGCCTTCGACATCATGGAAGAGAAGGCCAAGGCGACGCTGAAGGCCAAGGGCCCGAACGGCCTGGCGATGTTCGGCTCGGGTCAGTGGACGGTGTGGGAAGGCTATGCCGCCTCCAAGTTCATGAAGGCCGGCCTGCGCACCAACAACCTCGATCCCAATGCCCGCCACTGCATGGCCTCGGCCGTCGCCGGCTTCATGCGCACCTTCGGCATCGACGAGCCGATGGGCTGCTACGACGACATCGAGCATGCCGACGCCTTCGTGCTGTGGGGCTCGAACATGGCCGAGATGCACCCGATTCTGTGGACGCGCATCACCGACCGCAAGCTGTCGAACAAGCATGTCAAGGTCGCCGTGTTGTCGACCTTCGAGCACCGCTCGTACGAGCTGGCCGACATCCCGATGATCTTCACGCCGCAGACGGATCTGGCGATCCTCAACTACATCGCCAACTACATCATCCAGACCGGCAAGGTGAACCAGGCCTTCGTCGAGAAGAACATCAACTTCAAGAAGAGCGCCACCGACATCGGCTATGGCCTGCGCCCGACGCACGCCCTGGAAAAGGATGCGACCAGCAACGGCTATCCCGGCGCCGACGGCAAGCCGAAGGGCGACACCGGCAAATCCGAGCCGATTACCTTCGACGAGTTCAAGAAGTTCGTTTCCGAATACACCGTCGAGAAGGTGTCCAAGCTGTCCGGCGTCGCCGAGAAGGACCTGAAGGCGCTGGCCGAGCTCTATGCCGATCCGAAGGTCAAGGTCATGTCCTTCTGGACCATGGGCTTCAACCAGCACACCCGCGGCACCTGGGCCAACAACCTCGTCTATAACATCCACCTGCTGACCGGCAAGATTTCCGAGCCGGGCAACAGCCCATTCTCGCTGACCGGCCAGCCGTCGGCCTGCGGCACCGCCCGCGAGGTCGGCACCTTCGCCCACCGCCTGCCGGCCGACATGGTTGTCACCAACCCCGAGCACCGCAAGCACACCGAGCACCTGTGGAACGTGCCGGAAGGCACCATCCCCGACAAGATCGGCTTCCACGCCGTTGCCATGCAGCGCGCGCTGAAGGACGGCAAGGTCAATTTCTACTGGCAGCAGTGCAACAACAACATGCAGGCCGGTCCGAACATCAACGAAGAACTCTATCCGGGCTGGCGCAAGCCGGAGAACTTCATCGTCGTTTCCGACCCCTATCCGACGGTCTCGGCGATGGCTGCCGACCTCATCCTGCCCTCCGCCATGTGGATGGAAAAGGAAGGGGCCTACGGCAACGCCGAGCGCCGCAGCCAGGTCTGGCGCCAGCAGGTGAAGCCCCAGGGCGACGCCCGCTCCGACCTCTGGCAGTACGTGGAATTCTCCAAGCGCTTCAAGATGGAAGAGGTGTGGCCGGCCGAGTTGCTCGACAAGGCCCCGCAGTACAAGGGCAAGACGCTGTACGACGTGCTTTATGCCAACGGCGAGGTCGA
>DASUZG010000105.1:0-13407 GCA_036376995.1 Azonexus sp.
GCCGGCGAGAAGGCGGCGATTTCGCCGAAATGCGGTTCGGCGGCCAGGGCCTTCAACCATTCGATCTCGACCTTGAGGCGGGCGCGGATCAGGCCGAATTCGGAGAAATGCTCGCGCAGGGCGTCGACCTTGCCGGCATAGCGGCCATCGAGCGGGGAAAGGGCGGTCAGGGGATTGAAAGTCATGGCTACATCCTTTTGGTGAGCCGGCCATTTTACCCGCCCGGCGAAGCCCTCGCCATACGCTATAATCGGCTTCCCCAAAACAGAGAGCATGCGATGAAGCTGATCGGCTCCCATTCCAGCCCGTACACCCGCAAGGTGCGGATCGTGCTGGCCGAAAAGAAGATCGAATACGAGTTCGTGATCGATTCGCCGTGGGCCCCGGACAGCAAGGTGCCGACCTTCAATCCGCTGGGCAAGGTGCCGGTGCTGATGCTCGACGACGAGACGCCGCTGTTCGATTCGCGCGTCATCGTCGACTACCTCGACAACGTGACGCCGAACAACAAGCTGTTGCCGGCCCCCAATCGCGAGCGCATCGAAGTCAAGCGCTGGGAAGCGCTGGCCGACGGCCTGTGCGACGCGGCGGTCGCCGCCCTGCTCGAATCGCGCCGGCCGAAGAGCGAGCAAAGTGCCGACTGGATCGCCCGGCAGCACGGCAAGGTGGCGCGCAGCCTCGAATTCATGGCCGCCGAACTGGGCGAGAAGCCGTTCTGCATGGGCACCCATTTCTCGATGGCCGACATCGCCGTCGGCACTGCTCTCGGCTACCTGAGCTTCCGGTTCGCCGACATCGACTGGCCGGCCAGCCATCCGAACCTGGAAAAACTGTACGCCAAGCTGCTGCAGCGCCCGTCGTTCGCCGACACCGTGCCGCGCGACTGAAGCCGGCCGCCGCCGATCGTCAGGGGTGCCCGCGGGCACCCCTTGTTTTTTGGTGCTTCTCGTTTCGCGCTTTATTCACCGGCGAAATGAACCTCGCTGCCGCTCCGCGGGTCAACCAGCCGCCTACTCAAAATCCGGTAAGCGAGGACACAATGCAAACACCAACCTCCGGCGCGCCGATGCAGCATATCGCCCGCTCGCTGACCGTCGCCCTCGGCGAGCGCGATGCCCACACCCGCAGCCACTCCGACCGGGTGGTCCAGCTGTCCGTCGAACTCGGCAGCCACCTCGACCTGTCGGCGTACGAACTGGAACTCCTGGCGCTGGCCGCCCAGTTCCACGACCTCGGCAAGATCGGCATTCCCGACCAGATCCTGCGCAAACCGGGATCGTTCGAGGCCAGTGAATGGGAATGCATGAAGCAGCACACCGTGATCGGCGAGCGCATCATCCTGGCCATCGGGGATGACCACTCGCCCGGTCTGGCATACATCGTCCGCCACCATCACGAGCATTTCAATGGCTCGGGCTACCCCGACGGGCTGCGCGGCACCGACATCCCGCTGTCGGCGCGGATCATTTCGCTGGCCGACAGCTACGATGCGATGGCGATGTCCCGCCCCTACCACCAGGCCCGCCAACACCAGGCGGTGATGGACATCCTGAACCGGGAAGCCGGAAGCAAGCACGATCCCGACCTGCTGCACGCCTTCTGCACGGTGATCGAGAAATCGGACATGCGCGCCAGCTAGGACCTGGAATCCGGACAGAATCTGACAAATGAATATTCACTTGAGTTGAATCAATTGCATTTTCCGTAAAGAACCCGAGAATCCCCCGATAAGCCGCACGCCAGTTGCGGCAATCCCAGGGAGGGGACTCATGTCGCAACGACAAACATCGGTCGCGTTCAAGCTGATCCTGATGCTGGCCAGCGGCATCTCGCTGTTGCTGGCCATCGCCACCGTCGGCCTGGCCGGCTTTCTCGGCCACAAGCTCGAAGCACGCGCGCTGGAAACGCTGCAAGGCACCAACCGCCAGATCGTCGACATGATCGACGCCTACAACCAGGCGCTGAAGGAGGAAATCCGGCGCCTCAACCGGGTGTTCGCCAGCAGCTACCCGGAAAGCTTCAGCCGCGACGAGCGGGAAATCCTGCGCCACGGCAACAGCGTCATTTCCCAGGACAGCCATGCCCTGGCCGACCGCTTCAGCACGCTCACCGGCGCCTACGCCACGGTGCTGACGCGCAAGGGCGAGGACTTCGAGCGCACCGCGACCTCGATCAAGGACGAACAGGGCAAGCGCGCCAGCGGCGTGCCGCTCGGCCGCGACCACCCGGCCGTCGCCCCACTGCTGCGCGGCGAAACCTATACCGGCAAGGCCCGCATGTTCGGCCGCGACGTGATGACCCATTACCAGCCGATCCGCGACGGCAGCGGCGCGGTCATCGGGGCCTTCTTCACCGGCATCGATTTTTCCGCCGGGCTCAAGGAATTGCGCACCAAGGTCCTGGCGGTCAAGATCGGCGACAGCGGCTACCCGTACGCGCTCGACGCCGGCCGCAACAAGGGCCTGCTGACGCTGCACCCGAAGATCGAAGGCACCTCGCTGCTCGATGCCCGCGACGCGCGCGGCGAGCCCTTCGTGCAAACGATGCTCGACAACAAGAACGGCGTGATCCGCTACTGGTGGAAAAATCCCGACGAGAACGAGGCACGCGAGAAGATCGTCGTCTTCAGCCACTACCCCGAGTGGAACTGGGTGCTTGCCTCGGGCAGCTATCTCGACGAGTTCAATACCGAAAGCCGCCAGGTCATCCTGTTGCTGGGCGCCGCCACCGCACTGCTGATCTTCCTGATCGTGGTCAGCATCTGGTGGACCTGCCGGCGCTGGATCGCCCGCCCCCTGCAGCAGGCGATCGCCATCGCCGACCGGGTGGCCGATGGCGATTTCACGGCCCGCATCGACACCCGCCAGAGCGACGAGATCGGCCACCTGATGCGCGCCTTCGCCCGGATGCAGGAGCAGCTGTCGCGCCTGGTCGGCGACGTGCGCGGCGCGGCCGACCAGGTGGCGACCAACACCTGCCAGTTGCAGGCCGCCTCCATCGGCGTCGCCGACGGCTCGCAGGAACAGAGCGACGCCATCACCAGCATGGCCGCCTCGGTCGAGGAAATGAGCAGCAGCATCCGGCTGATTGCCGAAAATGCCGGCCACGCCGAGGAAATCGCCCGCGACTCGGTACGCCAGGCCGAGGAGAGTTCGGCCATCATCGACAATGCGGTCGGCGCCATGACGCAGATCGCCGATACCGTCCGCGAGACGGCAAGCACCGTCGAAACCCTCGGCATGCATTCGGAGTCGATTTCCAGCATCGCCAGCACGATCAAGGAGATCGCCGACCAGACCAACCTGCTGGCACTCAACGCCGCCATCGAGGCGGCGCGCGCCGGCGAGGCCGGGCGCGGCTTCGCCGTCGTCGCCGACGAGGTGCGCAAGCTGGCCGAACGGACGACGCAATCGACCCACCAGATCGGCCAGCTGATCAGCGCCATCCAGGACGCCACCCGCGACGCGGTCGACAAGATGGACCGCGGCGTCAGCGAGGTCGGCAGCGGCGTCGAACTGGCTGGCACGGCCAACGCCTCGATCCGCCGCATCTATCTCGACGCCGAGGAAGTCAGCCGGGCCATTGCCGGCATCACCAATGCCATCCGCGAACAGAGCACGGCCAGCCACAGCGTCGCCAGCGGCATCGAGCAGATTGCCGGGAAAATCGAGAAAAACAGTTGCGAGGCGAAAACCACGGCCAGTGCCGCCGAGGAACTGCAGACCCTGGCCCAGCAGCTACGTCAGGAAGTCGATCGCTTCCGCACCTGAAAGCCCGGCGGGCGGGCCCATGCGCCCTGCCCGCCGCCAACCGGATTCAGCGGATCACACCACCGCCCAGGCAGACCCGGCTTTCGTACAGCACCACCGACTGGCCCGGGGTCAGCGCCCACTGCGGCTCGGCGAAATGGATTTCGCAGGTTTCGGCATCGACGCGCTCGACTTCGCACGGCTGGTCGCTGGTGCGGTAGCGCGGCTTGGCCGTATATACCCAGTGCGGCCGCGGCGCCCGGCCGGCGACCCAGGACAGCTGCTCGGCGACCAGCTGGCCCTTGAGCAGCGCCGGATGATCGTGGCCCTGGACCACGTACAGTTCGTTCTTGTCCATGTCCTTGCCGGCGACGAACCAGGCGTCGTGATCGCCGCCGCCGGCCTGCCCCTTTTCCTTCAGGCCGCCGATGTGCAGGCCCTTGCGCTGGCCGATGGTGTGGTACATCAGGCCGTCGTGGCTGCCGAGCACCTTGCCGTCGTCGAGGCGGCGGATCTCGCCCTGCTTCGGCGGCAGGTAGCGCGCCAGGAAGTCCTTGAACGGGCGCTCGCCGATGAAGCAGATGCCGGTCGAATCCTTCTTGGCGGCGACGTGCAGGCCGGCCGCCTCGGCCATCTTGCGCACATCGCGCTTGTACAGGTCGGCCAGCGGGAACAGCGTTTTGGACAGCTGCGCCTGATTGAGGCGGTAGAGGAAATAGCTCTGGTCCTTGGTGCCGTCCTCGGCCTTCAACAGCTGGAACTCGCCGTTGAATTCGCGCACGCCGGCGTAGTGGCCGGTGGCGATCTTGTCGGCGCCGAGCTGCATGGCGTGATCGAGGAAGGCCTTGAACTTGATTTCCGAGTTGCACAGGATGTCCGGGTTCGGCGTGCGCCCGGCCTGGTACTCGGCGAGGAATTCGGCGAACACCCGCTCGCGGTACTCGGCGGCGAAATTGACCACCTCGACGTCGATGCCGATGGTGTCGGCGACGCTCATCACGTCGACCAGGTCCTGGCGCGACGAACAATACTCGTCGGTGTCGTCGTCTTCCCAGTTCTTCATGAACAGGCCGATCACCTTCCAACCCTGCTGCTTGAGCAGCAAGGCCGCGACGGAGGAATCGACACCGCCGGACAAGCCGACGACCACGGTTTTTTCAGACATCGGGCCCAGCCCCTTTCTTCCACTCGGCCAGCGGCAGAATCACCGCCGGCTGGCCATTATCGACAAACCAGCTATCGACGACGAAGCGCTCCGCCGCGTCGTCGTCCATCGTTTCGATCACCGCCGAATAATGGGCGGGAAAGACCAGCGCGAAATTACGCACATCCGGCTCCTGCACCCGGTGCCAGCGCAGGTAGCCGCGCGCCTCGAGCAGGCGCAGCAGGCGCGTCGTCGTCGTCGCGTGGTCGATGCAGTCCATCCGCCCCGGGCCACCGGCATCGGCGAAATTGCCGCCCTTGTCGTGGCGGATGTCCGACTGCTGGCCGGCCCAGGCATAGAGCTGCCCAATCGCCGTCGCCAGGCGCTGCCGTTCCTCGGCCGCGTCAGCGGCGGCGAACAGCAGCCGACGGACTTCGCCGAGCTGGCCGTCGGAGTAGCCCACCGGTTCCTGCACCAGGCAGCCGTAGCCGTGACAGACGGTGACCCGCTCGTCGGCATCGGCCAGGCCGGCCAGGGCCAGCGCCAGGACGACAAGGGTGCTGCGGATCACGCGTAATGCACCAGCAGGTCCAGCGGATAACGGCGGCCGGCGCGCAGGTCCTCGATGCAGCGCAGGATCAGCGAGCTGCGGTGACGATCCTGCGTCGCTTTGACTTCGTCGAGCGTCAGCCAGCGGGCGGCGACGATGCCGTCGTCGAGCCGGCGCGCGGGATCGAAACCACGCAGTTCGCCGGCAAAGGCGAAGCGCAGGTAGGTGACGTCCTTGGCCGGATGCCGCCAGTTGTAGATGCCGACCAGATGCGTCGGCTTGAAGTCGTAGGCGGTCTCTTCCAGCGTCTCGCGGACCACCGCGTCGACCAGCGCTTCGCCTTCTTCGAGATGCCCCGCCGGCTGGTTGAAGGCCAGCCCGGCATCGGTCTCTTCCTCGACCAGCAGGTACTTGCCGTCGCGTTCGATGACGGCGGCGACGGTGACATTCGGTTTCCAGATCATGGGGCGAACTCGGACGGCAAAGGCGTTATTTTAGCCGCTGATTTCAGCTAGAATTACGCGCTTTCACACACGCGCAACACGGAGAAGCAACCATGTCCATGGCGGATCGCGACGGTTTCATCTGGCAAGACGGCAAACTCATTCCCTGGCGCGAGGCGACCACGCACGTCCTCACCCATTCCCTGCATTACGGGATGAGCGTCTTCGAAGGCGTCCGTGCCTACAAGACCGCCGCCGGCACCGCCATCTTCCGCCTGGAAGAGCACACCGACCGCCTGTTCAACTCCGCCCACATCTTCCAGATGGCCATGCCCTACGACAAGGCGACCATCAACGAAGCGCACAAGGAAGTGTTGCGCGCCAACAAGCTCGAATCCGGCTACCTGCGCCCGATCGCCTATTACGGCTCGGAAAAGATGGGCGTTTCCCCGAAGGGCGCCAAGGTGCACGTCGCCATCGCCGCCTGGCCGTGGGGCGCCTACCTCGGCGAGGAAGGCATGGAGCGCGGCATCCGCGTCAAGGTGTCGAGCTACACCCGCCATCACGTCAATATCTCGATGGTCCGCGCCAAGGCTTCCGGCCACTACATCAACTCGATCCTGGCCAACAACGAAGTGACCAACGAAGGCTACGACGAAGCCATGCTGCTCGATCCGGAAGGCTACGTGGCCGAAGGCGCCGGCGAGAACCTGTTCATCGTCAAGAAGGGCAAGCTGTACACGCCGGACCTGACCTCCTGCCTGGAAGGTATCACCCGCGCCACGGTGCTGCAGATCGCCGCCGAACTCGGCCTGGCCGTCCAGGAAAAGCGCATCACCCGCGACGAAGTCTATACCTGCGACGAAGCCTTCTTCACCGGCACCGCTGCCGAAGTCACGCCGATCCGCGAACTCGACGGCCGCCAGATCGGCATCGGCCGCCGCGGCCCGATCACCGCCCAGATCCAGGCCAAGTACTTCGACGTCGTCTATGGCCGTTCGGAAGCCCATCGCGGCTGGCTGTCCTATATCTGATCCAGGGAGAACAACAATGTCCGAAAAGGCCCCCGTCGAAATCACCGCCCACGACCTGCCGCTGCACTGCCCGACGCCGAACTCGGCGCTGTGGAACCAGCACCCGCGCGTCTTCCTCGACGTGCTGAAGACCGGCGAAGCGGTCTGCCCCTATTGCAGCACCAAGTACGTGTTCACCGGCGAAGCGCCCAAGGGACACCACTGACAGTCGCCGCGGCCGGCGACCAGCGCCGGCCCCTGCCGACTGGCAACCGACGGCTCATGAAAGCCCTCATCGTCGCGCCCGCCTGGATCGGCGACACGATCATGGCGCAGCCGCTGTTCGCCCGGCTGCGGGCGCAGCACCCCGGCCTGCAGATCGACGCCCTGGCCCCGCGCTGGGTCGCGCCGGTACTGCAGCGCATGGACGACATCACCGACGTCGTCGACAACCCCTTCGGCCACGGCCAGGTGTCGCTCAAGGCCCGCTGGCGCCTCGGCCGCGAGCTGGCGGCGCGTGGCTACGACGCCGCCTACATCCTGCCCAATTCGCTGAAATCGGCGCTGGTGCCGTTCCTGGCCGGCATCCCCCGGCGCGTCGGCTTCACCGGCGAAGCCCGCTACGGCCTGATCAACGTCCGCCACACGCTCGACAAGACGGCCCTGCCGCTGATGATCGAGCGCTTCATGCAACTGGCCGAAGCGCCCGGCGCCCCGCTGCCGAAACCGATCGCCCACCCGCGCATCCGCTCGAGCGCCGCCGACCAGGCCAGAACGCTCAGCGAACTCGGCCTCGAGCGCCCACCGCACGTCGTCGCCTTCTGCCCCGGCGCCGAATACGGCCCGGCCAAGCGCTGGCCGGCCGCCCATTTCGCCACCCTGGCCAAGGCCCTGGCCGCACGCGGCAACGCCGTGTGGCTGTTCGGCTCGCCGAAGGATCACGCCGTCGCCGAGAAAATCTGCCAGCTGGCACCCGGCTGCTGCCGCAACCTGTGCGGCGCCACCTCGCTCGGCCAGGCCGTCGACCTGCTGGCCATGGCCGACATGGTGGTCTGCAACGACTCCGGCCTGATGCACGTCGCCGCCGCCCTCGACCGGCCGATCGTCGCCCTCTACGGCTCCTCGTCGCCCGGCTTCACGCCGCCGCTCTCCGAACAGGCCGACATTCTCAGCCTGAAGCTCGAATGCAGCCCCTGCTTCGAGCGCCAATGCCCGCTCGGCCACCTCGACTGCCTGAACAAGCTGTTGCCGGAGCAGGTCCTGGCCGCCGTGCTGAAACGGAGCCCCGCATGAGCCTGCCCGGCATCTACGCCACGCCGGAAGACGTCGAACAGGCCTTCTACGAAGCCATCGCCCGCGGCGACGCCGAGCAGGTCGGGCAGCTGTGGGCCGACGACGAGGAAACCGTCTGCGTGCACCCGACCGGCGTGCGCCTGACCGGCCTGGTGGCGATCCGCGACAGCTGGCGCAGCATCTTCGCCAGCGCCCGCCTGCGCGTTCAGGTCGAAGCGGTCTCGCACTGGCAGGGTTCGGTGCTGGCCATCCATCACCTGACCGAGACCCTGTTCGTCGGCGACGACCCGAGCCCGCACGGACCGCTGCACGTGACGCACATCTACACCCGCGGCGCCCATGGCTGGCGCCTGGTCTGCCGCCACGCCTCGGCCGCCGACGACGGCCAGCAGGCGCTGGCCGAGGCCGCGCCGCACACCCTGCATTGATCCCCTACCGCGCGCCGTCCTGGTTGCCCGGCGGCCACGCCCAGACGCTGTGGCCGCTCTTGATCATGCCGCGGCCGCTGCCCTTGCGCCGCGAACGGTGGACGACGCCGGACGGCGATTTCATCGACGTCGATCACCTCGACGGCCCGGCCGACGCGCCGTTGCTGGTGCTGTTCCACGGCCTCGAAGGCAGCGCCCGCAGCCATTACGCAATTTCGACCGCGCACGCCTGCCGGCAGGCCGGCTGGCGCCTGGCGCTGCCGCATTTCCGCGGCTGCTCGGGCGAACTCAACCAGCGGCCGCGTGCCTACCATTCCGGCGACTCGGCCGAGATCGACTGGATCCTGCGTCGCCTGCAGGCCGCCAACGGCGGCCGGCCGGTGCATGCGGCCGGCGTATCGCTGGGCGGCAATGCGCTGCTCAAGTGGGCCGGCGAACAGGGCAGCGCCGCCGCCGCGGTGGTTACCGGTGTCGCCGCGCTGTGCGCACCGCTCGATCTGGCCGCCTGCGGGCACCACCTGGCACGCGGCTTCAACCGCCTCTATACGCAACATTTCCTGAGCACCCTGAAGCGCGGCGCGGCCGCCCGGCTGGAACGCTTTCCCGGCCTGTTCGACGCCCGGCGCATGGCGGCGGCGAGCAACCTGCACCAGTTCGACGACGCCGTGACCGCACCGGTACACGGCTTTGCCGGCGCCGACGACTACTGGCGGCGCGCCTCGGCCAAGCCCTGGCTGGCGGCGATCCGCGTTCCGGCGCTGGCCATCAACCCGAAGAATGATCCCTTCCTGCCCGACCGGCACCTGCCGACGCCGGCCGAAGTCGGGCCGCGGGTCCGCCTCGAGCAGCCGGCTTCGGGCGGCCACGTCGGCTTCGTCAGCGGCAGCTTTCCGGGCAATCTGGACTGGCTGCCGCAAAGGCTCTTACACTTCTTCCTTCGCGAAACGTCATAACCCGAGACCATGAGCCAACTCCCCGCTGAAATCTTCAAGGCCTACGACATCCGTGGCATCGTCGGCAAGACCCTGACCGCCGACATCGTCCGCCAGGTCGGCCACGCCCTCGGCTCGCTGGCTATCGAGCAGGGCCAGACGGCCATCGCCGTCGGCCGCGACGGCCGCCTGTCCGGCCCGGAACTGGCCGGCGCGCTGATGGACGGCATCTGCGCCGCCGGTTGCGATGCCATCGACGTCGGCTGCGTGCCGACCCCGGTCACCTATTTCGCCGCCTACGAACTGGGCTGCCACTCCTGCGTCTCGGTCACCGGCAGCCACAACCCGCCGGACTACAACGGCCTGAAGATGGTGATCGGCGGCACCACGCTGGCTCTCGACGCCATCCAGGACCTGCGCCAGCGCATCGTCGCCGGCAACTTCAAACATGGCCAAGGCCAGAAGCGCAGCGCCGACGTCGCCGCCGCCTACGTCGAGCGCATCGTTGCCGACGTCAAGCTGGCCCGGCCGCTGAAGATCGTCATGGACTGCGGCAACGGCGTCGCCGGCGCGATCGCGCCGGAGCTCTTCAAGCGCCTGGGCTGCGAGATCGTGCCGCTGTACTGCGAGGTCGACGGCAACTTCCCGAACCACCATCCCGACCCGTCGAAGCCGGAACACCTCAAGGACGTGATCCAGGCGCTCAAGGACACCGACGCCGAACTGGGCATCGCCTTCGACGGCGACGGCGACCGTCTGGGTGTCGTCACCAAGGACGGCGAGATCATCTTCCCTGACCGCCAGCTGATGCTGTTCGCCGCCGACGTGCTGGCCCGCGTGCCGGGCGGCACCATCATCTACGACGTCAAATGCACGCGCCTGCTGGCGCCGTGGATCAGGCAGCACGGCGGCGTGCCGCTGATGTGGAACACCGGCCACGCGCTGGTCAAGGCCAAGCTGAAGGCGACCGGCGCCCCTCTGGCTGGCGAGATGAGCGGCCACACCTTCTTCAAGGAACGCTGGTACGGCTTCGACGACGGCCTGTACACCGGCGCCCGCCTGCTCGAGATCCTTGCCCGCTCGGCCGATGCCAACGCGCCGCTGAAAACCCTGCCGAACGCGCCGTCGACACCGGAACTGAACATCAAGATGGCCGAAGGCGAGCCGTTCGCGCTGATCGACAAGCTCAAGGCCGACGGCCGCTTCGCCGGCGCCGAGCAGGTCGTCACCATCGACGGCGTGCGCGTCGAGTACGCCGATGGCTTCGGCCTGGCCCGCCCGTCGAACACCACCCCGGTCGTCGTGCTGCGCTTCGAGGCCGACAATGCGGCGGCGCTCGAACGCATCCAGGGCGCCTTCCGCCAGGCGCTGAGCGCCGTCTGGCCCGGCCTCGCGCTGCCCTTCTGAGCGCCACGGCATGAGCGACGTCGCCGAGCAGCTGTTCCTCGGCCGCCAGCCCATCCTCGACCGCGACCAGCGCCTGCACGCCTACGAACTGCTGTTTCGCAGCGGCCGGCGCAATGCCGCCGAAATCACCGACGGCGTGCGGGCGACCGCCACCGTGATCGCCAACGCCTTCGCCGAACTCGGCGTCGAGGCGGCGCTCGGCAATTGCCGCGGCTTCATCAATGTCGACGAGCAGTTCCTGTTCAGCGACATGCTCGAACTGCTGCCGCCGCACGCCGTGGTACTCGAAATCCTCGAGACCGTGCCGCCGAGTCCGGCCGTCGTCGCACGCTGCCGGGCCTTGAAGGCGGCCGGCTTCACGCTGGCGCTCGACGACGTGACCCAGCTCGAACCGGCCTTTGCCGAACTGCTGGCCCTGGTCGACATCGTCAAGATCGACATCCAGGCGCTCAGCCATCTGCAGCTGATGGAGCTGGTCCGGCACCTGCAGCCGCTGGGCAAGCAGTTGCTGGCCGAGAAGGTCGATTCGCGGGAGCAGATGGAGCAGTGCCTGGAACTCGGCTTCGCGCTGTTCCAGGGCTATTACTTCGCCCGGCCGACGGTCATCGCCGGCAAGAAGCTCGACCACTCGCAGCTGTCGCTGATGAAGCTGATGAGCCTGCTGCTGTCCGACGCCGACAGCGGCGCCCTGGAAGAGGCGCTGAAACCCGAGCCGGGGCTGACGGTGAGCCTGCTGCGCATGACCAACTCGGTCGGCGCCGGCACCGCCGAGACGATCACCTCGCTGCGCCATGCCATCGCCGTGCTCGGCCGGCGCCAGCTGCAGCGCTGGCTGCAGTTGCTGGTGTTCGCCTCGGGCGCGCCGCGCGAGGCGGCCAATCCGCTGCTGGTGCTGGCCGCCACCCGCGGCCGCCTGATGGAACTGCTGGCCGAGGAACTGCGTCCGGGCGAGCGGGCCTTCGCCGACCAGGCCTACATGGCCGGCATCATGTCGCTGATGCCGGCGCTGATGGGGCCGCCGATCGGCGAGATCGTCGCCCCGCTCGGCCTCGCCGAACCGCTGCGCGCGGCGTTGTGCGAGGGTGACGGCGTACTCGGCGACCTGCTGCGCCTGGCCGAAAGCAGCGAGAACGGCGAACTGGCGCACCTGAGCGCCGACCTCGCCCGGCTGCCGGGGCTCGGCCCGAAAGCGCTGAATCGCGCCCAGACCGGCGCCCTGCAGTGGGCCAACGGGATCGCGCAATTGCAGGGGGCCTAGTCCGGCCGTCGGTTACAAATCACCGACATTGCCGCTACAGACCGGCCCCGGCTTCTGCGGCACAATGGCTGCCTTGTTTTGCCACCCTGCCCACCCGCAATGGACCGCCAATCGAATCCGTTTCACGCCCGCCCGGTTTTCGCCCGGGCGCCGCAAAGCCTCTTCGGCAAGCTGCTCACCGTGCTGTTCAGCATCGTCTTCCTGGTGCTGGCCTTCATGTTCTCGCTGGTCGCGCTGGCCGTGGTCGCCGTCGGCGGCACGCTGTTCGCCGGCTGGCTGTGGTGGAAGACCCGCGCCCTGCGCAAGGCCATGCGCGACGCCGCGCCGGCACCGGCAACGGCACGGCGCGACGAGCAGGTGATCGAAGGCGAGTTCGTCCGCGAGGCCGCCGACAGCGGCCGTCAGCTGCGCTGAACGCTCAGCGCAGCTTGGGATTCAGCGAGCCGCGGTTGTAGTCCTTGTCGCCGGGCATGATCACGCGGCCGACGCCGCCGATGATGATGCCCTGGGAGTCGAGCGGGCGCGTCTTGTTTTCCGGATACTCGGCGGCGACCCGCTTCGCCTCTTCGGCCTTGGCCGCATCGACAAACTCCCAGCGGCCGTTCGGATAGAGCTTCACCTTCTGGCCGTCGGCGGTCTGCGCGTCCAGCGGCGTGCGATCGAGGTCGGCGGCGGCTGCAGCCGCCGTCGCCAGCAGCAGCCCAGCGATCAGCGCCGCGTGCTTCACAGCTTGGCCTCGACCCAGGCCTGGACGGAGGCCAGCGCCGCCGGCAGGTTTTCCGGCTGGGTGCCGCCGGCCTGGGCCATGTCCGGACGGCCGCCGCCCTTGCCGCCGACCTGCTGGGCAACCAGGTTGACCAGCTCGCCGGCCTTGACCTTGGCGGTCAGGTCGGCGGTGACGCCGGCAATCAAGGTGACCTTGCCGTCGACCACCGAGGCCAGCACGATGGCGGCCGACTTCAGCTTGTCCTTGAGCTTGTCCATCGTCTCGCGCAAGGCCGTGACGTCGGCGCCGTCCAGCGTCGCCGCCAGGACCTTGGCGCCCTTGACGTCAGCCGCCTGGCCGGCCAGGTCGTCGCCCTGGCTGGCAGCCAGCTTGGACTTCAGGCGGGCCAGTTCCTTTTCCAGGGCACGGACGTTGTCGAGAATGCCGACCACGCGCTCGGCGATTTCGTCGGGATGCGTCTTCA
>DASUZG010000106.1:0-2076 GCA_036376995.1 Azonexus sp.
CGCCGGTGTCGCCGACTTCGATGCGCATTTGCCCGTCGTCGCGCCAGACGCGCACGCGGGGCTGGCTGCCGGGCGCATGTTTGCCGCTGTTGGTCAGCGATTCCTGCAGTAGGCGGTAGAGCGTGATCTTGGCGGCCATGCCGGCGTCCTGCAGGGAGTCGTCGATTTCGGCGTCGACCTTGATCCCGGACCGGCGCTCGAAATCGCGCACGGCGCGGCGGGCGGTTTCCGCCGCCGGCAGGTCGGCGATGCCGGGCACGCCGAGGCCGGCGGCGATGTTGCGGAGGTCGGCCAGGGACGAGCGCAGGGCCGCGCGGATGGCCTGCAGTTCGGGGGTCACGTCGCCGCAACCGGCCAGCTCGTCGATGCGCATGAGGGCGAAGGCGAGGGTCTGCGCCGGTGCGTCGTGCAGGTCGGCGGCGATGCGGTGCAGGAACTGCTCGTTGAGCGTGGTGGTTGCCGCGCCGGCCTCGCCCAGGCGCTTGCGCATGCGTTCGTTTTCCTCGAAGGCGGCGCGCAGCTGTTGCAGTTGCCGGTGCAGGTCGTCGCGCTGCTGCACGATGGTGTCGTTGGCGCGCCGCACCTGCATGAACAGCAGCAGGAAGATGGCCAGGGTGGTTACCACCACCAGCGTCCAGCTGCGTCGCTGGGCGCTGCGGATGTCGCGGTCGAGGTTCTCGGTCGCATGGTAGAACTCGGCCACCGCCACCACCGGGCTCCTGGCGTTGGCGCGCACCGGAACATAGACCTCCAGCAGATGCGACCAGCGTTCGCGCTCGTCTTCATGCCCGGCGTCGTCCAGGTCGGTGATGTGGGCCTGCACGCTGCCGGCCAGGGCCACGGCCAGGTGCTTGTCGATCGGCTGGCGCCTGCCCAGCTGGGCGGGCGCGGTGCTGTAGAGAAGGGTGCCCTGGGGGTCCCACAGCTTGAAGCGCACCACCTTGCGGCGCAATGGCCCGTCCCGGAAGATCTGGTCGAAAGCTTCGTGGGTGCCGGCCTGCAGGGTGATTCCTTCCGGCGTCGGGTGCAATTGCGCGACCAGGATGCTTTCCACATAGACCCCGGCGATCGCTGCGGCGCGGTTCACCGCGCTGCGCTCGATTTCCAGGCTGAGCCAGCCGCCGACGACCGCCATGCCGAGCAGCAACAGGGCCGAACTGACCAGCAGGAACTGGCGCGAATAACTCACGCGCTCGAAGGGCCGGGCCGGCGCAGCCGGCAGAGCAGAGGTCAGGTCGCTGTTCGGCATGAAAACCATGTTAGCACCCGAAGCCCCCGGCTTCATCAGACCAAAGTCCGATGAAATCGCGACGTGCGCCCGTGGGCAGCGGGGCGGCACTATGAATAATGCATCCATGTGCATTTTCCCAGTGAAGGAGATCGTCATGTCGCAATCCCTGCAGAAGTTCGCGGCCGGCGTCGTCGCCGGCCTGATCGGCCTTACCGCCAGCTATGCCGCCGGCGCGGCGGAAACCGAGTCGTCGATCGCCCGCGGCGGCCGCCTCTACGACAAGTATTTCAAGGAAAACAACACCACCAAGCCCGCCGCCGACCATGCCAGCTACCCGCACAAGGGTGGCAAATACGGCAAGGATGCCTCCTGGCGCTGCAAGGAGTGTCACGGCTGGGATTACCTGGGCAAGGACGGCGCCTACGCCAGCGGCGGCCACGCCACCGGCATCAAGGGGATCAACGGCGCCGCCGGCAAGGATCCCGCCGCCATCGTCGCGGTGCTGAAAGACGCCAAGCATGGCTTCACCGACAAGGAGCTGACGGGCAAGGACATGAACGACCTGGCGCTGTTCGTCAGCAAGGGCCAGGTCAACATGGACAAGCATATCGATGCCAAGACCAAGAAGGCCAAGGGCAATGCCGCCAAGGGCGAGGTCTATTTCAATACCCTGTGCGCCGGCTGCCACGGCACCGACGGCAAGAAGGTCAAGGACGCGCCGCCGATCGGCTCGGTGGCCGACAACCCCTACGAAATGCTGCACAAGGTCATGAACGGCCAGCCCGGCGAAGGCATGCCGGCCCTGCGGGCCCTCGACCCGCAGATCGCCGTGGACATCGTCAGCT
>DASUZG010000107.1:0-5664 GCA_036376995.1 Azonexus sp.
CGCCGGTGGTGCGCGAATACCAGAAGCTGGTCGCCAAGCCCGGCACCTATACCTACTACGGCATGGAAGGCTACCTGATGGCACGGACGCTGGTCGAAGGCCTGCGCCGCGCCGGCACGGACCTGTCCCGGGAAAAACTGCAGAGCGCGCTGGAAAGCATGAACGGCGTCGACTTCGGCGGCTATCGCATCAATTACTCGGCCAACGGCCGGCAAGGCTCCCGTTTCGTCGAACTGACGGTGATCGGTTCCGGCGGGCGCGTACTGCGCTAGCAAAAACCCGGCACCCGAAAAAAAACGGCCCGTCTGCGGGCCGTTTTCCTTTGCCGGTGGCGCCCTCAGGCGCGCCGCCAGGTCGTGCCCTGCGGACTGTCGTCGAGCACGATGCCGGCCGCCTTCAGTTGCTCGCGGATGCGGTCGGCCTCGGCGAAATTGCGGGCCTGCTTGGCCGCCGCGCGATCGGCAATCAGCTGCCCGATCGCCGCTTCATCCAGACCATCGGTACCGGCGCCACCCTGCAGGTAGGCCATCGGCTCGCGTTCGAGCAGGCCGATGACGCCGGCCAGCGCCTTCAACAGGCCGGCCAGCTCGGCGCTCTTCTGGCGGTTGACTTCGCCAGCCAGCTCGAACAGCACGGCAATCGCCCCGTGCGAGTCGAAATCCTCGTTCAGTGCTGCCGCGAAGCGGGCCGCGTACGCGTTCTGCCAGTCGATCGCCACCGTGGCCGGCGGCACGTCGCGCAGCGCGAAGTAGAGGCTGTCGAGGCTGCGCTTGGCATCGTCGAGATGGGCGTCGGAGTAGTTCAGGGCGCTGCGGTAATGGGCGCGCAAGATGAAGAAGCGCACCACTTCGGCATCGTAGCGCTCGAGCACTTCGCGGATGGTGAAGAAATTGCCGAGCGACTTCGACATCTTCTCGTTGTCGACGCGGACGAAGCCGTTGTGCATCCAGTAATTGACGAAGGTGCAGCAGTTGGCGCCCTCCGACTGGGCGATCTCGTTCTCGTGGTGCGGGAACTGCAGATCCTGGCCGCCGCCATGGATGTCGAAATGCTGACCGAGCAACTGCGAACTCATCGCCGAGCACTCGATGTGCCAGCCCGGCCGGCCCTCGCCCCACGGCGATTGCCAGGCCGGCTCGCCGGCCTTGGCGTGCTTCCACAGCACGAAGTCGAGCGGATCCTGCTTGGCCGAATCGACCTCGACCCGCTCGCCGGCGCGCAGGTCGTCGAGCGATTTGCCGGACAGCTTGCCGTAGCCCGGGAACTTGCGCACAGCGTAATTCACGTCACCGTCGGCCGCCTGGTAGGCGAGCCCCTTGTCCTCCAGCTTGCCGATCAGGTCGAGCATCTGCGGCACGTAGTCGGTGGCGCGCGGCTCGTGGTCCGGACGGAGCACGCCGAGCGCGTCGGCATCCTCGTGCATGCAGGCGATGAAGCGGTTGGTCAGCTGCTGGATCGTCTCGCCATTCTCGGCGGCACGCTTGATGATCTTGTCGTCGATGTCGGTGATGTTGCGGACATAGGTCACGGCGTAGCCGGAAGCCTTCAGCCAGCGGTACACCATGTCGAAGACAACCATGACGCGCGCATGTCCGAGATGGCAGTAGTCGTACACCGTCATGCCGCAGACGTACATGCGGACCTTGTTGGCTTCGATCGGGACGAAAAGCTGTTTTTCGCGCTTGAGGGAGTTGTGGATCTTGAGCATGCCAGTGAGCATCCGTGGCCTGGCCGGGACGCGTAAACCTATGGAATCACCGGCGTTTTTGATAGAATCGTAAGATTGTAAAACCGTGAAATTATAGCATAGCGATGACCATCAAATCCTTGGTACAGCCCCGTTTCCAGCAGCTCAAGTTGCTCCGCGCAGTGACGATCGGCCTGGCCATCAGCTTTGCCGCTCCGGCCTTCGCCGACAGCCTGCCGGAGGTCCAGCGGCTGATCAAGCAGGGACAGTATCCGCAAGCGATGGAGAAGGTCGACGCCTACCTGAGCAGCCGGCCGAAGGATGCGCAAGGCCGCTTCCTGAAGGGGCTGATCTATACCGAGATGAACAAGCCGAACGAGGCGATCGGCGTCTTCACCCGCCTCTCCGAGGACTATCCGGAACTGCCGGAACCCTACAACAACCTGGCCGTGCTCTACGCCCAGCAGCGCCAGTACGACAAGGCGCGCACGGCGCTGGAAATGGCCATCCGCACCCATCCGTCCTACGCCATCGCCTACGAGAACCTCGGCGACGTCTATGCCAAGCTGGCCAGCCAGGCCTACGACAAGGCACTGCAACTGGACAATTCGAACGCCACCACGCAGAACAAGCTGGCCCTGATCCGCGACCTGATCACCACCTCCGGCAAGGCCAACGTCAAGCCGACGGCACCGGCCGCCGCGCCGGCCGTGGCCACCGCCCCGGCACCGGTGAAGGTGGCCGAAGCCAAGCCGGCCGCCGCCCCGAGCGCCAGCGTCGTATCCACGACACCGGGTGCCGCCACCCCGGCCGCCCCGGCCCCGGTTGCCGCGCCGGCGCCCGTCGCCAAGGTGGTCGAGGCCAAGCCGGCCGCCGAGCCGGCCCCCAAGGCCGATGCCGCCAGCGATGAGGTCGGCCGCGCCATCCAGGCCTGGGCCAACGCCTGGGAACGCAAGGACATGAAGGCCTACCTCGGCGCCTACGCCGCCGACTTCCGCACGCCGAAAGGCATGAGCCGCAAGGACTGGGAAGCTGAACGGACCAAGCGCATCGCCGGCAAGGGCGGCAAGATCTCGGTCGAGATCGAGGCGCTGCAGACCACCATCAACGGCGACAGCGCCACGGCCAAGTTCCGCCAGCATTACAAGGCGCCCGGCCTGAGCAGTTCGGCGACCAAGACCGTGACCCTGGTCAAGGCGGGTAACCGGTGGCTGATCAAGGAAGAAAACGCGCGCTGATGCCCGGCCGCAGATCCCTGATTCTCGGCCTGGCGTTCTGCCTGGCCGGCGTTCCCCTGATCTACCGGCTGCTTTCGCCGGGCGAAGACAGTCCGCAGCAAGCCGCCCTGGCTCCGGGCCAGGCTGGCGCTGCAGCGGCCGCGCTGCCGGCGACCGTTTCCGACTCCGGTCCGGAAACGCAGCTGTTGCGGATCTTCAACGAGATCGAAGCCAATCGCCTGAGCGATGCGCTGCAGCTGACCGAGACCCTGCTTCGCCAGTATCCCAACTACCGCCTGGCGCACCTCATCAAGGGCGACCTGCTGCTGGCCCGGGCCCGGCCGATCGAGTCCTTCGGCGCGCTCAGCGATGCCCCCGCCGACAAGGTCGCCGACCTGCGCGCCGAGGCCATCGTCCGCCTCAAGGCCTACCGCGAGCGGCCGGAAGACAAGTTCGTGCCGCGCTACCTGCTGCAGATGCAGCCCGACCAGCGCTTCGCCGTGGTCGTCGATACCCAGCGCTCGCGCCTTTACCTGTACGCCAACGACCAGGCCAACGGCGGCCGGCCGCGCTTCGTCGCCGACTACTACGTGACCCAGGGCAAGCTCGGCGCCGACAAGTACGTCGAGGGCGACAAGAAGACGCCGATCGGCGTCTACCACGTCACCGCCAACCTGCCGCGGCAGAAGCTGGCCGACCTCTACGGCAGCGGCGCCTTCCCGATCAACTACCCGAACGAGTGGGATCGCCAGCAGGGGCGCGGCGGCAGCGGCATCTGGCTGCACGGCACGCCGTCCAACACCTTCGCCCGGCCGCCGCGGGCTTCCGATGGCTGCGTCGTGCTGACCAACCAGGATCTCGACGCCGTCGCCAAGAACTTGCAGGTCGGCGTGACGCCGGTGATCATCAGCCCCTCGGTCGAATGGCTGTCGCTCGACGACTGGGCCAAGGAGCGCGACGAGCTGAACGCCACCATCGACGCCTGGCGCCGCGACTGGGAAAGCCGCGACACCGACCGTTACCTGAAGCACTACTCGCCGCGCTTCAAGGCCGGCAGCCAGGATCTGGCCGCCTTCGCCGAACAGAAGCGCCAGGTCAATGCCAGCAAGGAATGGATCAAGGTGGCCACCGACAACCTGTCGGTATTCCGCCATCCGGGCAAGGACGAAGTGGTGGTCGTCACTTTCGAGCAGGACTACCGCAGCAACAACCTGAACAACCGGATGAAGAAACGCCAGTATTGGCAACGTGAAAACGGCAAATGGAAAATCATTTACGAAGGGAGTGCCTGATGTTCAAGAAAGTATCCGCCCTCGCCGCCGGCCTGTTGGCCTCGCTGGCCGTCTGGGCCGCGCCGACCGTGGAAATGACCACCAACCTCGGCAAGATCACGCTGGAACTGTACCCGGAGAAGGCGCCGAAGACGGTCGAGATGTTCCTCTACAACGCCAAGCACGGCTTCTATGAAGCGACCATCTTCCACCGTGTGATCAACGGTTTCATGATCCAGGGCGGCGGCTTCTCCAAGGCCATGGAAGAGAAGAAGACGCTGACCCCGGCGCTGCAGAACGAGGCCACCAACGGCCTGACCAACGACCGCGGCACCGTCGCCATGGCCCGCACCCAGGACCCGCATTCGGCCCGCGTGCAGTTCTTCATCAACCTGAAGGACAACGACTTCCTCAACCACCGCACCACCGCCGACCCGCGCGGCTGGGGCTATGCCGTGTTCGGCAAGGTCACCCAGGGCATGGATGTGGTGGACAAGATCGCCAAGGTGCCGACCGGCAATGCTGGCTACTACCAGGACGTTCCGACCACCCCCGTGGTCATCCAGAGCGTCAAAATCATCTCCGAAAAATAAGGACCTCCCCATGATCAAGCTGACCACCAACCAGGGCGTCATCACCCTCGAACTCAATGCCGAGAAGGCACCGAAGACGGTCGCCAACTTCATTTCCTACGTCGAATCCGGCCACTACGACGGCACCATCTTCCACCGCGTGATCAAGAACTTCATGATCCAGGGCGGCGGCATGGAGCCGGGCATGAAGCAGAAGGATACCCAGGCCCCGATCGAGAACGAGGCTGCCAACGGCCTGAAGAACAAGCGCGGCAGCATCGCCATGGCCCGCACCAACGATCCGCACTCGGCCACCGCCCAGTTCTTCATCAACACCGTCGACAACGACTTCCTCGACTTCAAGTCGCCGTCCGGCCAGGGCTGGGGCTACTGCGTGTTCGGCGAAGTGGTCGAGGGCCTCGACGTGGTCGACAAGATCCGCGCCGTACGCACCGGCAACAAGGGCTTCCACCAGGACGTGCCGGTCGAGGACATCATCATCGAAAAAGCGGAAGTCGTTTGATCCTCTTCGTTTCCGATCTGCACCTGTCGCCCCGGTCACCCGGGGCGACTGCTTTGTTCCTCGCCTTTCTCGCCGGCCGTGCCCGGCAGGCCGAGGCGCTGTACATCCTCGGCGATCTGTTCGAAGCCTGGATCGGCGATGACGACCTTGGCGATCCCTTCCATGCCGGCATCGTCGCCGCGCTACGCGCCGCCGCCGACAGCGGCCTGGCCATCAGCGTCATGCACGGCAACCGCGACTTTCTGCTCGGTGCCGGTTTCGCCGCCGCCGCCGGCGTGCGCCTGATCGACGACCCGACCGTGCTGTCCACCGCCGAATGGCAGTTCGTTCTCTCGCACGGCGATGCGCTGTGCCTCGACGACGCCGCCTACATGGCCTTCCGTGCCCAGGTCCG
>DASUZG010000108.1:0-8648 GCA_036376995.1 Azonexus sp.
CGCCGGCAGGATGATCAGGCCATGCAGCAGCGTGGTGCCGGTGACGACGACGATGAAATGACCGAGGCTGGCCAGCAACGCGCTCTGCTGCGTGGCGACCAGCTGCAGCAGCAGGGCGGCCAGGCCGAGCGGCGCCAGGCGCATGATCCAGCCGACGACCAGCAGGCAGAGTTCCTGCAACTCGGCCATCAGCGTGCGGACGTTGCGGTAGCGCTCGCCGCCGACCACCAGCGCGATGCCGAGGAACAGTGCGATGATGACGATGGCCAGGATCTCGCCATTGGCCAGCGCCTTGAACGGATTCTGGAAAAGGCCGCGGACGAACTGCGCAAGGTAGTCGGCCAGCGGCATCTGCCGCGCCTGGAAATTCTGCGTCGCCTCGGCGAACATCGCCAGCTGCAGCCCTTCGCCGGGACGGAACAGGTGCGCCGCGCCGAAGCCGAGCAGGATGGCGATGGTCATCGTGGACAGGAAGAAGAGCAGCGTCGTCTGCCAGACCCGGTGCATCTGGTCGTGGGCGCGCAGGTTGGCGACGCCGACGACGATGGAGGCGAAGACCAGCGGCACCAGCACCATCCGCAGCAGATCGAGGAACAGGTTGCCGACCAGCTTGGCGCCGTACAGCGTGCCGGCTGTCGCGGCTCCGGCGCCACCGGCCGACAGCCACAGGCCGGCGGCGATGCCGACGGCGCAGCCGGCGAGGATCTGCATGTTCAGCGAAGGGAGTTTCATGGCGCGCGGATCAGGGATGGAGCGGTCATTTTAGCGGCCGCGCCCTGTGGCATCATCGATTCGTTGTCGATAAGGAAATCACGATGTCCGACCTGCATGCCCTGACCGCCGAACTGCTGGCCTTTCGCGACGCCCGCGACTGGCGCCAGTTCCATTCGCTGAGAAATCTCATCGTCTCGCTCAATCTCGAAGCGTCCGAACTACTCGAACTGACGCAGTGGAAGAGCGATGCCGAAATCGCCGCGCTGCCCGCCGAGCCGGCCAGCGCCGAAGCGCTGCGCGACGAATGCGCCGACATCCTGCTGTACCTGCTGCTGATTGCCGAAACGGCCGGTGTCGATCTGGTGGCCGCGGCCCGCGCCAAACTGGCCAAGAACGGCGAAAAATACCCGGTGGAAAAGGCCCGCGGGTCGCGGGCCAAGTACACGACGCTGAACGCCAATACGATGGGCGACAACCCGGTTAGGAAATAAGCTGGCGCCAGCTGTCGAACATCTTTACAGCCCATGGTAAAAAAACAATATGACTTTAAATTTGTCTTTGTAAATCATTGAGATAGTTTAGGTGGCATCATGCTTGCTGTTCGATGGGTAACCTCAACCCCAACCCCGAGGACTCATCATGAAAAACACAATCAAGAAAATGCTCGGCGGCGCCTGCGTCGCTTCCCTCCTTACTCTGGCGAACCAGCCTGTGCAAGCGGAGGTCCCGATTTTCAACACCGATTATCCGGTTCCGACCTCGGCCTGCGCCACGTTCGGCAACCTGGTATCCTGCTCCACCGCGGTGCTCGACTACCTGGCGAGCCAGAACTATCAGGGCTACACCGGCCCGTATTCGTTCAGCACCGCGCAGGGGCAGTTGATCGACACCGTCGTACTGGCCACCAACAACGGCAACATCCTGAATAACGGCGATGTCGTGAACCCGGGCTCGGAAGACGCCTTCACCACGGTGACGCCGGGTGCCGATTATTTTTACACCGGTGAAAACAACGATCCCGACAACAATGGCTCCTTGCCGGGGGATACCGCGTACAGCTGGGACATCAGCTTGGCCAGCCTGATCTCCGCCCTGACTTTCGATGGCGCTTTCCATGAGTTGCTGATCGGCTTCGACATGAATCAGCCGCAGAATTCGACGGCCTCGCTGCCGATCTGGGCGCTGATCACGGTGCGCGATGTCGATGGCAACCAGACCAACATCTATTTCGAAACGCAGAATGTCGATCCGAACGATCCGTTCAAGGATCCGTCGCTGTACCAGTCTGACAAGACTTTTGACGGTACGGGCGTGACCACTCCGGGGGCCGATGATTTCGCGCTGACGGTCGGCACGATCTGCGTGGTCAATGCGACGGTGTCCTATCCTTCTCCGGACGGTACTTCCTGCCCGAACGGCGGTACGCTGATCAATACCAACCAGGCCTCCAATGAACTGGAGTTCGTCAATTACCTGCCGGGACTCGATCTGCAGGCGCTGATCGCCCAAGGGTACGACACCATTTCCGTCCAGGTATGGATGGGCTGCTTCAACAGCCCGCCGACCAACGGTCCCGACACCTCCGGTCCTCCGCTGCTCGACGATGGTTCCATTGGCCCGTGCGATACCGGCGGCTTCGGGGACATCTTCCTGCTGGCCGGCGACGTGACCACCGACGTTCCCGAACCCGGTACCCTGGTTCTGCTCGGCGCAGGTCTGCTTGGTCTCGGCTATCGCCGTTATCGCAAGAGCTGATCCTTCCCGCACCAAAACAAACGGCCGGTTATCCCGGCCGTTTTTTTGTCCTGCGTCGGGGATGGTGCCTAAGGTTTTTGCAGCCCGAACTTTGCGCCTTCGCCCTGCGCCAGCAGCGAGGTGAGCACCGGCAGCGTCTCGCGCAGCGTCTTTTCCAGCGTCCACGGCGGGTTGATGATGAACATGCCGCTACCGTGCATGCCGAAACCGTCGCGCGACGGGGCGCTGACCTGCAGCGTGGCGTGCAGCCAGTTGGCGGCGCCGAGCGCCTGCAGGCGGCCGGGCAGTTTCTGCGATTCCGGTTTGCTCAGCATCGGATACCACAGCGCGTAGGTGCCGGTCGGGAAGCGCTTCAGCGCCTCCTGCAGGCCCTTGACCACGTTGGCGTAGTCGTCGCGCGTCTCGTAGGACGGGTCGATCAGCACCAGGCCGCGCCGCGGCGGCGGCGGCAGCACGGCTTTCAGGCCGGCGAAGCCGTCGCCGGCGGCAACCATGATCTGGCGTCCGCCGCTCTTGAAGCAGTCCTGCAGCAGCTTGACGTCGCTGCTGTGCAGCTCAAAGAGGCGCAGACGGTCGTCGGCGCGCAGCAGCTGGCTGGCCAGCCACGGCGAGCCGGGGTAGTGGCGCAGCTGGCCGTCCGGGTTGAGCAGGCGGACGAAATCGACGTAGTCGGCGGCGGCCGGCGGCAGGCCCTTGGCCTCCCACAGGCGGCCGATGCCGTCGCGGTATTCGGCGAGCTTGCTGGCGTGCGCCGAGTCGAGCGCGTAACGGCCGGCGCCGGCGTGGGTGTCGACGATCCAGAACGGCGTCGGCTTTTCGCCCATGTACTGGGCGATCTGGATCAGGATCAGGTGTTTGAGCACGTCGGCGTGGTTGCCGGCGTGGAAGGCATGGCGGTAGCTGAGCATCGGGGATTCAGTGGGGCAGCGGTTCGAGGGTGACGAATTCTAGCCCCTCGTTGGCTTCCAGTACCCGGCCGACTTGTCTTTCGACTGGGCGGCCGAGCACCTGCAGGCTCAGGCGCTGCTGGCTGCGGGTCGCGCCCGGTGCGGCGATCAGGCCGGAAAACGGGCCGTAGGCCGGCAGGCTGTGCAGGAAGATGGCGCGGCCACCATCGTCCGGCAGGGTGACGACGCTGGCCTGCGGCGACAGCAGTTGCAGGCCGAGTTCCAGCCGGTTGCGCGCGGCGGCGACGCGGCGGACCAGGCAGACATGGATGCGGCTCGATTCGCGCGGCAGCAGGACCACCACCTGGCCGGCACTGAACGCGCATTGTTCGCCGTGCATGCTGCGGATCAGGAAGCCGTCCGGACTTTCATTGATCAGCGACCATTCGCTGGCGGCAATGGGCCGGGCGCCGCCCGCTTCCGCAGCATCGAGGGCGCGCCGCACATAGGTGTTGCCGCCGAGGAACTCGATCGCCGGGGCCAGGCCACCGACCAGATCGGCGCGCGGACGAAAGCGGGTGCGGCTGAAGCGCCGGGCGTTACGGCCGCCGATCGCGACCCGCAGGCAGCGCAGCAGTGCCGGCGGGGCTGCGAGGTCGGGCTGCACCGCCTTGTCCGGCTGGCGGGCGAGATTGCGGTCGAGGGCGGCGAGGACTTGCGTGCAGTCGATGATCAGGCCGCCGGAGAGCGGGCAATCCTCCGTCAGGCGGGACAGCGGGATGCCGGGATGCCCGTCGTCGGCACGGAGCACGAAGCAGGTGTCGGCATTCTTGCCGGCCAGGGCTTCGGACGTTGCTTCGGCGACCACGGCATAGGCGGCCAGTTGCTGGGCGCAGCGATGGAGCACCGCCAGTTCGCCGCGCGGCTGCCGGTTCGGGTCGAGATAGGCGAGCAGCAGGGCGCCGAGATATTCGTGCTCGATCGGTGCCGTGTCGCCGTTCAGCGCCCGCCGGCGCGGATCGCAGGTCATCCGGTAGAGGGCGTGCAGCTGCCGCCAGGAACTTGCCGACGGCGTCGCGCAGGCGCGGCAGGCCAGCAACTGGCGCCGGGCCAGCGTGGCCATGGCGCGCTGTGTGGCGCGGTACAGCAGCGGGGCGACGTCGCCCGGCGGATTGCCGGCCAGTTCGCGGGCGAGCTCAGCATAGCCCTGGGCCAGGCGTTTGATCAGGTTGTCGGCCTGCAGTGCGGCGGCATGGACGGCCGCCGGCAGCGGCAGCGGCGCTGCGCCGATCCGGCCTTCGAGTTCGGCCAGTGCCGGCTCGGCTTCCTCGCGCACCGCTTCCAGCTGGCGAAAGCGCTGTGCCGGGTCGCCCTGGCGAGCGATGGCCGGCAGCACCTCGTTGCCGAGCTGGGCGAGCAGAGCCGGCGCTCCGCCGGCAGCCGCATCCGGCAGGCCGCCGGCCGACAGCGGCCCGGAGGCACAGCCGGTCAGCGGCTGGGCAAAGGGCAGAAGGTCGCGCAGGCGTTGCAGCGAGGTATTCATCAACAGTGTGGAGGGGCTTTGACATTCGCATTATCCGCGAAATCCGATCCGATTTCTGCGGGGAGGTTCCGCCTTTCCGTATACTTGGCGGATGGAATTCATCGAAATACTGGTGATCGCGATGCTCGCGGCCGCCATCTGGTTCTGGTTCGACACCCTGAAGGCCCGCGAAGCGGGCATCCGCGCCGCGCAGAAAGCCTGCGCTGAGGAAGGCCTGCAATTTCTCGACGAAAGCGTGGTCGGCCGCTCGGTCCGGCCGGCCCGCGACGACGCCGGGCAACTGCGCCTGCGCCGGGTCTATGGCTTCGAATTCAGCGATACCGGCGACAACCGCTGTTCCGGCAGCGTCACGCTGCTTGGCGGCCAGGTCGAATTCCTGCACATCCGTCCGCAACTCTACGTGGTGCCCCAGGCACCGGAGCAACATGAAACCTTCCATTGAAGCCATCGATTTCCACGGTCTCGCCGCCTGGCGCCTGAACGGCCCGCGCGGGGCCAGCGCCGTGATCAGCGCCCAGGGCGCCCAGGTGCTGTCCTGGCGCACGCCGGACGGGCGCGAGCGCCTGTTCCTGTCGGACAAGGCGGTGTTCGACGGCAGCGTCGCCGTCCGCGGCGGCATCCCGGTCTGCTTCCCGCAATTCTCCTCGCTCGGCAACCTGCCGAAGCACGGCTTGGTGCGCACCCGCGCCTGGTCACTGGCCACCGAGCGCTGCGGCGACGATTACGCGCTGATTACCCTCGAAATAGCCGACGACGAGGCGACGCGCGCGCTGTGGCCGCATCCCTTCCGCGCCGAACTGACGTTGATGCTCGAAGCCGACCGCATCGACCTCGAACTGTGCGTGGCCAATACCGGCGGCGCGCCGTTTACCTTCACCGGCGCCCTGCATTCCTATCTGCGCCTGGTCCAGGTCGAGGACGCGGCGCTCGAAGGCCTCTACGGCTACGACTACCGCGATGCCGTCAATGGCGACAGGATCGTCCGCGACAGCGGCACCGAAGTGGTCGTCGACGGGCCGATCGACCGCGTCTATCACGACGTCCGCCGGCCGCAACACCTGAAGGCCGGCAACCACAGCCTGGGCATCCAGAGCCAGGGCTTTCCCGACGTCGTCGTCTGGAACCCGTGGGTCGAAGGCTGCGCCGCGCTCACCGACATGCCGGCCGGCGGCTGGCGGCAGATGCTCTGCGTCGAGGCGGCCATTGCCCGGCAGCCGGTCAGCCTGCCGGCCGGCGAGGAATGGTACGGGCGGCAGACCCTGGTTGCGGTCTGAGCGGCCGCCTGTCGCGATTCCGACAGGGCACTTCAGAGTAAATCCTTGATTTGATGTGGCTGGCGGCTGGTCCTGCTTTTGCTTCGAGCAGGACATGGATGCCGCCACCTTTCATCAGCATGCGCCGCCCGATCTGCTGGCCGGCTTTGCCCGCCGCCCGGTCGAGCGCGGTTGCCTGCTCGCCACACCGGCCGGCGCCCGCGACCAGGTCTTCATCGTCGAGTCGGGGCGGCTGCGCGTCTATCTCGCCGGCGAGAACCGCGAACTCAGCCTGAGCTTTCTCGGCCCCGGCGACATCTACACGACGCATACGCCGACCTATGTCGAAGCGGTCGCCGACAGCGTGCTGCAGGTCATCGACACCGCCGCCTTCGCCCGCCGGCTGGCCAGCGACCCGGCGGTGACACCGGTGATGATGCGCGTGCTCGGCCGGCTGCTGGCCAATGCCGTGCATCTGATCGAGGACCTGGCCTTCCGCGAGGTGCCTGCCCGGCTCGCCCGCTTCCTGCTCGGCCTGGCCGAGCGCCGCGGCCAGCCGACCGACGACGGCTGGCTGATTCCCCTCGATCTCGGCACCGAGGACATCGCCAGCCTGCTCGGCAGCACCCGGCAGACGGTCTCCTCGCTGCTCAATCAGTGGGAACGCGACGGGCTGCTGCAACGCCACGGCCGGCGCAGCCTGCGCGTGCGCTCGCTGAAGTCGCTGGCCGAATATTGTCCGGATAGTGTCGGCCAGCCGACGGAAAGGGGCGCGCCACACGGCTAGAGTGGCAGCATGTTCCCGACCATTGGAGTTCGTCATGGAAACCACCGCCCCGGCCGCCGCCTGTTCCTGCCGCCCGAAAACCGACCGCTACGTCAGCTTCGACGGCATCGACTGCGCCGGCAATGCCCGCCGCCTGATGGAAAGCATCGAGTGCAACCTGCCGGCCGCCGATCCCGAGCGGGCCTTCTGGCAATACTTCATGGCCAAGCGCCAGCCGCGCAGCGGGCCGGCTCCGGACGACCTGTTCCTGGTCCATTCCCACATCAACCAGATCCGCGAGTTGTTCGAAGCCTGCGGCGACGAGGCGGCGCTGGCGCTGCTGCTGCAGGTCGAGGAGGAGTGCTGCTGAGCGCCCGCGCGCCGGACTTTTGATCCAGGCGGTTTTGCAGGGCCGGGCCATCGGCTACAGTCCGCCCATGCCTTCGCTGTTCCGTTCCGTCGTCCGCCTGCTGTTGCTGGTCCTGCTGGCCAGCGTGCTGGTGCCGGCCTTCGCCGGCATGGCGGCGGCCGAGGCCCGCGTCGCCGGGTACGGCACGCACGTCGGCGAGCCGGCTGGCCACCAGGCCGCGGCCGACGACTGCGGCGAATGTGCCGAGCTCCGGCATCACTGCTGTCCCGGCTTCGGTCTCGGACAGCTCGCCGCCGTGAGCGGCGCCACCTTCCTGCCGGCCCATGCCGCCGGCGCTTCGCCCCGGCCGGTAGCCGGCGCGGCGCGTTTCGCATCGCGCGTGCCGGACGGGCCCGAACGCCCGCCGCGATCCGCCGCCTGAGCGGCTGCGGCCGATTCGGCCCGCCGCCGCCAGCCGTGCAATGAGCGCCGGATGGCCATGCCGCGCTGTCGCCGGACAGGCGCCCCGGGCATGAGTCGTTCGCCGCGGATCCCGATAGACATGCGAAAGGAAGAATGCCGATGAATCCCCCATTTACCTCCCATTCCCCGCTGCCGGCCCGTCGCCGCCTGCTGCTGGCCGGTCTCGCCCTCGGTGCCGCCGGCATCGCGCCGGCACTGGCCGCCGCCGGCAAACCGCTGGTCGAAGTATGGAAGGACCCCAACTGCGGCTGCTGCAGCGACTGGGTCCGGCACATCGAGGAGCACGGCTTTGCCGTGCGCGTCTTCGATGACGGCAACGATGCCGCCCGCCGCCGCCTCGGCATGCCGGTACGCTTCGCCTCCTGCCATACGGCGCGGGTCGGCGGCTATGTGCTCGAAGGCCATGTGCCGGCCCGCGAAATCCATCGCCTGCTGGCCGAGCGGCCGGCGGCGCTGGGCATCGCCGTGCCGGCCATGCCGATCGGCTCGCCGGGCATGGACGGCCCGGCCTACGGCGGCCGCCGCGACCCCTACGCCGTGCTGCTGGTCCAGCGCGACGGCAGCTACCGGGTCTTTGAGCAATACCGCTGATCCATGCCATCATCGCCGGCATGATCCTGAAGAAGACCGAACATCTGCCGGCGACCGACAAGGGCACCCGCGTCGCGCTGATTTACGCGCTGGTCGCCGAGCGGCTCGGCGCGTATTACGAGCATGGCCAGTGGCTGACGGTGGGGCAGGGGGCGACCCTGTGCGCCGAGTGGCTGGCCCGCTCGCAGCGCTCCCTGCCGCTGGCCGAGCGCCAGCAGTTGTCGGGCGTCAGCGACGAGCTGGCGCGCGGCATCGCGGCCGGCCTGTCGCGCGAGGCCGGCCTCTACACGGCGCATGAGTTGAGCGA
>DASUZG010000109.1:0-4032 GCA_036376995.1 Azonexus sp.
GCCTGGCCGAGGGCCTTGACCAGCGCTCCGGGGCCGCTGCTGACCGGCACCTGGGCGCAGGTTTCGACGATGGCGGGGGCAAGCGACTTGCAGTATTCCGACCAGGCCAGGGTGTCTTTCATCGGTGTTTCCTCGTTTTCCTCGTGGATTAGGCAGGTTTTTCGGCGGCCAGTCGCTGCTGCACCGCCTCGCGCACTTCGATTTCGGGATCGTCGATGAGCGCCGGCAGGAATTCGGCCGGCGCGTTGCCGACCGCCGCCAGACGCACCCACCATTCGCCGTCCTGCAAGAGGCTGGCGGCGAGGCCGGGCAGGGCGCGCTCGGCGACGATGGCGCGGACTTCCGGCTCGGCGTCGGCGGCCAGCATGTGCAGCGCAAAGGCCGGCAGGCGGCCGGCGACCACCTTGCGCACTTCGCGCTCGGCGTCCTTGGCGAGCTTCGCCAGCTGGCCGTGCGGCAGGCGCCGGGCGACGGTGGCGCGGATCAGGTAGTCGGGGTCGTCGATCATCCGGACCAGCTGCGCTTCCGGCAGGCGGGCGGCGACCGACAGGCGGACTTCGCGGTCGGGGTCGCCGAGCATCGCCGCCAGCAGCTCGACCGGCAGGCGGGTGGCGACGACGCGCCGCACCACTTCGTCGGGGTCCAATTTCAGCGCGGCGATGGCGTCGACCGGCGCGTAGCGGGCGGCGATGGCGCGCCGCTCCCAGAAGATGTCGGCCAGGTAGTCGGCGGCCAGTTCGCGGTTCTGGCGCAGGAAGCGGTCGATCTGCCGGCCGCTGTGGGCGCGGATGCAGGCGTCGCCGGGATGGCAGCGGCCGCCGTTGAGGAACTCGGGATAGTGGCTGCAGCCGGAGCAGAGCCCGAGCTTGCCGACGCCGGCCTGACGGTTTACCGGTTCACTCGCCATCGACCTTGGCGGCAACCAGGATGCCGGTGGCGCCGGCGGCGTCGTTGGTCAGCGCCAGGCAGTGGCCGGAAGCGCCGCTGATCAGGAAGAGGTCGTAGCCGGTGACGGTGAGTGCCGGCTGGAAGCGCGGCGAGACGTCGTCCTCGCTGCATTCGCTGAAGTGCAGGTCGGGAAAGCGCTGGCGCAGCGAGGCGGCGCGGGCGTCGAGCTGGGTCGCTTCGGCGACCTGGACGAGACGGGCGGGGGAAATCATGCAGCTTCTCCGGCTGCCAGCTCTTCCTCGAAGCGGGCCAGCGACGCGGCCGGCACGCCCATGATCTGGGCCAGCCACGGCGGCGGGCTCACCAGGCGCTGCTGCAGTTCGGCCAGCGCCTCGCGGGCGGCGCCGCCGGCCGGCTTCTTGACCGGATGGACGCCGGCGCGCACCACCTTGGCGGCGGCCGGGCCGCCGATCGACTGGACGTAGACGATCTGGCAGTCGCCGATCAAGGCCGAGCGGGCGGCGTTCTTGTCCTCGGCGGCATCCGCTTCCACCGTGCTGCGCACGCCGATGAGGCGGACCGCGACCGGGCTGACCTGGTAGATCAGGAAGCGCTCGCAGGAGCCGAAATGGCCGTCGAGATTCTCGCCGCGGTTGGCGGCCACGGCGACGCGCAGCGAACCGGGCATGTCGCCCTCGGCGTAGGCTGCGACGGCCGGGAAGTCGCTGTGCTCGACGCCCTGGCCCCAGAGCAGGCGGACCGCTTCCTTGAGGCTGTCGGCGTCGACGCCGACATGGCAGCCCTGTTCGGCGAAGTCGCCGGCGAGGATGACGCGCAGGTCCTCGACCGTCAGCGTGCCGAGCTTGGTTTCAGTCAGCGGGGCGTCGAGCTTCTCGATCAGCGCCCCGACCAGGGCGCGGACATCCAGACCGTTCAGGGCGCGGGCGGCGAGGGCGATGCGCAGGGCGGCTTCGCGGGAGGCGACGGGGGTATCGGACATGCTGGGCTCCTCGGTGGGTCTTCAGTGGAATGCCGGGCAATCTGGCGACTGCGCCGGCACTCGGCTCAAGACTCGGGGCTCAAGACTCAGGCCGGCGAGATGCAGCCGGACGGGCAGACGTCGACGCACAACGGGGAATCGTTGTGGCCGTCGCATTCCGTGCAGGTGGCGGCGTCGATCTTGAAGAAGATCTTGCCGGAGCTGATCGACTTGGTCGGGCAGACCGGCTTGCAGTCGCCGCAGGCGGTGCACATGTCGGGATCGATCTTCATTGCCATGGTGCTTCTCCTTTCATTCCGCTGGCGCTGGCTGCATTTACCAAATGCGCGGCAGGCTGGGCGGTCAGGTTCAACAAACTGCTTAGTCTTCGGCAGCGCCGAGGCGCTTGGCCCGCAGGGAAACGGGCAGGCGGGGCGGCTTGGCGATGGGGTCGATGTAGTAGGTGCCGCCGTTGTCCAGTTTCAGTTCGCCGCCCCACTTTTCCGGGGAGTCGAATTCGATGGACTCGATGGACGCTTCCAGGTCGCGCTTCGGCAGGTAGAACACCAGCCCGCCGCCGGCGCCTTGCTGGATCATGATGTTGGCCATGCTTAACTCCCTATCGGTTGCAGGCGTCTGACGCGGATGAGAGACCGGGCGAGCGGCCCGAGGGCGAGGCGGACGGAGCGCAGGAACCGGAACGTACTGGCGGTACGTGAGGATTCCGAGCACCGCCCAACGAAGCCATCGGGCCGCGCAGCCGGTCTATCGCCGCGTCAGCGAACCAGGTCGAAGTTGAAGTCGGTCGTCCCCATGCCGATGGTTTCCTTGTCCAGTTGCTCAAGGACGGCGTTGGTCAGTTGGGTGACCACGGACATCATGCCTTCGTAGCCCAGCGTGGTGGCGCGGTGCATGTGGTGACGGTCGAAGATCGGGAAGCCGATGCGGATCAGCGGCACTTCGAACTCTTCACCCTTGTAGCGGGTGTCGCGCTGGATGTACTTGCCGTAGGAGTTGCCGATCAGGAAATCCGGCTTGTCCGTGAAGCACAGGCTGCGCAGGTGCCACAGGTCGTTGCCGGCATAGACCTTGCCATTGACGCCGAACGGGCTGGACGCGAGGAGCTTCTCCACCTGCTTGGCCCAACGCTTGTTGCCGTTGTGCGACAGGACGTGGGTCGGCTCGGCGCCGACTTCGAGCAGCACCTTGACCATGCCCAGCACGAAGTCCGGGTCGCCGTAGAGGGCGAACTTCTTGCCGTGCAGCCAGGCGTGGCTGTCGGAGATCAAGTCCATGCAGCGGCCGCGCTCCAGTTCCAGCGAAGCCGGGATCGGCTGGCCGGTGACTTCGGAGACCTTCATCAGGAACTCGTCGGTCCATTCCACACCCATCGGGATGTTGAGCTTCGGGACGTCGTGCTTCCACGTGTTCTCGACGAACTTCTTCGTCTTTTCCAGCTGCATCGGCTGCAGCAGCAGCGTGGTGTAGGCGTTCGGCGCGTCCTTCACCTCGTCCATCGTCGTGCCGCCGGAGTACATGCGGAATTCGCCGTCGGCCGGGGTGTCGAAGACTTCCGACGGGTCGGAGAGGTAGGTGTACTCGACGCCCATCTCGCCCAGCATGCGCTTGATGACGCGGTAGTTGCCGAGGTAGGTCTCGAAGCCCGGCACGATGTTGACCTTCTTGTTCGAGCCGACGACCTTGCCGTCCATGTGGTTCAGCGTGAAGTAGCGCAGCACGCCTTCTTCCATGTTGTCCCAACCGGTCACGTGCGAACCGACGAAGGACGGGGTGTGGGCGAACGGCACCGGGTATTCCTGCGGAATGTGACCTTCCTTCTTCGAGTTGTTGATGAAGGCGTTCAGGTCGTCGCCGATGACTTCGGCCATGCAGGTAGTGGAGACGGCGATCATGTCCGGCTTGTAGATGGCCTTGGCATTGGCCAGGCCGTCGAACATGTTCTTCTGGCCGCCGAACACCGCGGCGTCTTCGGTCATCGAGTCGGAGACGCAGGAGCACGGTTCCTTGAAGTGCCGGTTGAAGTAGCTGCGGAAGTAGGCGACGCAGCCCTGCGAGCCATGCACGTAGGGCAGGGTCTTGTGGAAGCCGGTGGCGCACAGCACGGCGCCGAGCGGCTGGCAGGCCTTGGCCGGATCGACGGTGAG